>JANNTF010001173.1:0-11700 GCA_031403455.1 Alphaproteobacteria bacterium
GAGGATGATGGCGAGCACGATACCGACTTCCATGCCCGTGAGGATGTAAGGCAGGGCGCTGGGCAGCTCGAGATGGCGGAAGCGCTGCAGCCAAGTCGTGTTCAGGCTGGTCATCACGTCGCGATGGCCGAGATCGATCGATTTCACGCCGAGCAGCGTATTGGTGAAGATAGGGAAGAAGGCGAGCACGGCGGCGAGCAGGATCTTGGTCGTCGGGCCGAAGCCGAACCAGACGACGAAGAGCGGCACCAGCGCGACCTTCGGCACCACCTGGCTCGCGACGATGAACGGGTTGAGCGTGCGCTCGAGCCAGGGAATCTTGCCGAGCACGGCGCCCATCAGAACGCCCGCGACGAGGGCACAGGCAAATCCCACGATCGTCTCGTAGATCGTCGCCCAGCTATGCCACCAGGTGGAGCGCGTGCGCAGCAGCTCGTTCCACCCCTCGAGCACGGCCATCGGCTTGGGCAAGATGAAGGGCGAGACTTTGAACCCGACGACATAGGCGTGCCAGATGATCAGCGCGAGCGCGATCAGCAGCGGCGTGGTGATCCACTCCAGCTTCACGCCGCGCGGGCGTTTCATCGGCGCAGGGCTGCTCGACGGCGTCGGGCTCAACTGATCTCCTCCAGCCTGACGCGCAGCCGCTTCACGATCGCCTGGAACTCCGGCGTCGATTGCAGCGCCAGCGTGCGCGGCCGCTCGAACGGTACATCGATCAGCGTGTCGATGCGCCCCGGGCGCGGGCTGAGCAGCACGATGCGATCGCCGAGGAATACCGCCTCGGCGATCGAGTGCGTCACCAGCACGATGGTGCGGCCGGTCTCCATCCAGATCCGCTGCAGCTCGAGATTCATCGTGTCGCGGGTCATCGCGTCGAGCGCCCCGAACGGCTCGTCCATCAGCAGGATTTCCGGATCGTAGCTCAGCGCACGCGCGATCGCGGCGCGCTGACGCATGCCGCCCGAGAGCTCGCGCGGCCAGCGCCGCTCGAAGCCATCGATACCGACCAGCTTGGTCAGCGCTACCGCTTTCGCTTCTCGCACCGATCTGGACGCGCCGCGCAACTTGAGCGGCAGCGCGATGTTGTCCTGGATCGACAGCCACGGAAACAGATGCGCCTCCTGGAACACGATGCCCAGTTCCTGCACCGCCTCGCCGTCGCGCCGCTCGCCGTCCCAGAGCTTGCGCCCGCCGACGCGCAGCTCGCCGCTGCTGGGCGCGAGCAAGCCGCCGATCATGCGCAGCAGCGTCGTCTTCCCGCAGCCCGACGGTCCCAGCAGAATCAGGATCTCGCCCTTGCGCACATCGAGATCCGTGCGCGCGAGCGCATGCACCTCGCCTTCGGGCGTCGAGAAACGCTTCTCGACGCCGAGGAGCTCGATCTCGGTGGTCGCAGTCACGCCTTCAACGCCGCGTCGATGAAGCGGTTCGTGTAGAGCCGCGTGATGTCGTCGACCTTGAACAGCCCCGATTTGTTGATCGCCTGTGCGCACTTATCCCAGAGCGCCGGCACGTTGCGCAGCAGATTCTCGCGACCCTCGCTGAACCATAACTCCTTGGTCGCCGCGGCGATCGCGATCATCGGCGCGCGGTTGCGCAAGCCCGGGATCTCGAAATCCTTGGCGATGCGATCGAGGATGGTGCCGAACTCGACGTTCAGGAGTTCGTCGACCGACGCCTTCAGGCCCTTGAGGAACCGCACCACGAGCTCGGGCTCGCTCTCCGCCACTTCACGTGTCGTGGCGTAGACTTGGCTCGGCATCGGCGCGTATTTGTCGGTGTTGAACGACTCGAACGGCTCGTTGGTCTCGCGCAGCGCGATGTTGACGCTGAACGCCGCGATGAAACCGTCGATGCGGCCCTGCTTCACGAACTGGAACGCGGCCGGACTGTTGCCCACGGCCTCGCGCGGCGTCTCCTCGGGCTTCACGCCTTCGGAGGTCAGCATCAGATCGAGGAAGTTCTCGGTGGTGCCGTTGACCGAGACCACGCCCATCCGCTTGCCGCGCATCTCGGCGGCACTTCGGATCGGCTTGTCCTTGTGGCTGATCACGTACCAGTTCGAACCCTGATACAGCGTCGAAATCACCAGCAGCGGCGCCTTCGACGCGAAGGTGGCGCGCGCGATGTCGAGGCCCGAGGCACGCGTGAACTTCGCCTGACCGGCGATCAGCTGGGTGACCGCCTGGCCAGTGCCCTGGCCGCCGAGGATCTTGCTGTCGAGACCCTGGGCCCGGAAATGACCCGCCGAATGCGCATTCATGAGTTCGGCGAAATCGCTGATGAAGCCGAAGGGCGTGATCGCCGTGAACGGAGTCAGCGCCTGCGCCGCCGACCGTGATGTCGCGACCATGCTCGCACCCGTGCCGATGAGGGCCGCGCGGCGTGAAAGCGAACTCGTCATCTCGCACTCCCCCTTCCTCGTCACGGCGTCAACGCGCCACCATTCACATAGAGCACTTGTCCGGTCATGTAGCGCGAAGCCGGACCGAGCAGAAACAGGATCGGGCCGACGATATCCCGAGGTGTGCCGATGCGCCCCATCGGAACTGTCTTCTCATACGCCGGGACATCGAATCGCGGCAGCGGCACAGCGGCGCCGCGATCACGTCCCGTCCCGCCATCGAGGAACGCCGTGTCGACGGCGCCGGGCGCCACCGCGTTGGCGCGCAGCGCGCCGGCATTCTCGACGGCGATCGCCTTGGTGAGCGCGATCAAGCCGGCCTTCGACGCCGCATAGCCGGCGTAGCCGGGCATCACGCGCTGAGCGAGGCCCGAGGACACGAAGACCAGCGCGGGATCACGTCCGGCCCGCAGCATCGGCAGGGCCGCACGCGCGACGAGGAACGCGCTGCGCAGATTGCCGTCGACGAGATGGTCCCATTGCGCCGGCGTCAGCCGGTCGACCGGGATTCTCTCGGTCATGAACCCGGCGAGCCCGACCACACCATCGAGCGCCGGCCAGACGGCGCCAAGCGTGGCGAACGCGCGGTCGACCGCGGCGGCGTCGGTCGCGTCGACGGCGATCGCGCGAACCGGCCGCGGCAGCGGCGCAGCGCCGAGCGACGACGGCAGATCCAGCACCGCCACCTCGAGCCCCGCCATCAGGCAGGCATCGACCAGCGCACGACCGATCCCGCCGCATCCGCCGACGATCGCGATCCGCGCGCCGCGCTGCGGGGCAAGCGATATCGACACATCGTCGCTGCCGCGGGGAGTTTGATCCTGCATCTCGCGAGGAGGTGTAAAGGCGTGCGCAGGAGCGCGTCAATCGAGGTCGCGACGGGAAGTCTTGGTGCTGCGGCCGGGACGCGTCTAAATTACGTGCAACGTCGGATTCACTCCTGCTGAAGGAAGCGCGGACATGGAAGCCACTGCGATCATTCTCGGGGCGATCGTCGTCATCGTCCTCGTAACGATCCTGATGGGGGTGAAGACGGTGCCCCAGGGGCAGCAATGGACCGTGGAGCGGCTCGGTCGCTACACGCGTACTTTGCCCGCCGGCCTCGGGCTGATCCTGCCCTTCGTCGACCGCATCGGGCGCAAGCTCCAGATGATGGAGGGCGTGATCGACATCCCGAGCCAGGAGGTGATCAGCAAGGACAACGCGACGGTCACCGCCGACGGCGTCATGTTCTCGCAGGTGCTCGATGCGGCGAAAGCCGCCTACGAGATCCAGAATCTCGAAGTCGCGCTGATCAATCTGGCGATGACCAACATCCGCTCGGTCATCGGCGCGATGGATCTCGACGAGGCGCTCTCGCAACGCGACCTCATCAATGCCCGGCTGCTCAATGTCATCGACCAGGCGACGACGCCGTGGGGCGTGAAGGTCACGCGCATCGAACTGCGCAACATCCAGCCGCCGCAGAACCTCCTGGAGGCGATGGCGAAGCAGATGACGGCCGAACGTACCAAGCGCGCCGATATCCTGACTGCCGAGGGCGACAAGCAGGCCGCGATCCTGCGCGCCGAGGGCCAGAAGCAATCGGCGATTCTCGAGGCCGAAGGCAGGCAGCAGGCCGCCTTCCGCGACGCCGAGGCGCGCGAGCGGCTGGCGCAAGCCGAAGCCAAGGCGACGCAGATGGTCAGCGAGGCGATCGCCGGCGGCAATGTCAGCGCCGTGAACTACTTCGTGGCGCAGAAATACGTCGAGGCTCTGGGCAAATTCGCCGACAGCCCGAACCAGAAGACGATGCTCCTGCCGTTCGAGGCCACAGGCATTCTCGGCTCGCTCGCCGGCATCGCGGAACTTGCCCGCGACGCGTTCTCCGCGCGCGGCGGCAGCGTGCCACCCGCGGGCGGCCCCTCGCCGCCACGCCCGCCTCCCGCCGCCGGCACGCCGGCAATCCCCGGCACGCCGCGCGGGCCCTGGGCCGGCCAGCCCCAGGGCTGAGCACGGATCATGCAGATCGAAGCCTGGCATTGGGTCGTCCTCGGCGCGGTACTCGCGATCGCGGAGATGTTCGCGCCGGGCACGTTGTTGATCTGGAGCGGCGCGGCCGCGCTCCTCCTCGGCCTCGCGCTCTGGGCCCTGCCGCCCGTGGCGTTCCAATGGCAATTGCTCGCCTTCATCGTCCTTGCGCCGGCCTTCGTGATGATCGGCCTCGCCTTGCGACGCCGGCGCGGCGTTGCCCTCAGCGAGGGCGAAGTCAATCTCGGCAGCTCGCGCCTCGTCGGCCAGCACGTCACGCTTGCCGCGCCGATCGTCAATGGACGCGGCAGCGTCACGCTCGGGGGTACGGTCTGGCAGGTGACCGGCCCGGATCAGCCCGCGGGAGCGGTGGTGCGTATCACCGGCTCCGACGGCATCACCTTGTTCACCGCCCCATTTCAGCCGGAAGGATAGACATGACCGAAATCGAATGGGCGCGCCTCAGGGCGTCCGAGATCGCCGCGCTCGCGAAGCGCAACGCGATCGTGATCCTGCCGATCGGTTCCACCGAGCAGCACGGGCCGCATCTGCCGACCCAGGTCGATTCCCGATTGGGCACGGAAGTCGCGCAGCGCGCGGCGCGCAAGATGACGAAGACCCACCCCACGATCGTCGCGCCGACGATCCCCTACGGCATGTCCGAGCATCACATGTCGCTCAGCGGCACGATCACGCTCGACTATCCGACGATGGCGGCAGTGCTCGGCTGCGCCTGCGAGTCCATCCTGCGCCACGGCTTCAAGCGCGTGTTCATCCTCAATGGCCATGGCGGCAATACCGACGGCATCTACACTTTCATCTCGGAATTCACGATCAAGCACCGCGTGCCGATCGCCGGCGGCACCTATTGGAACATCGCCCAGGCCGAGATCGCCGCGCTGCTGGACAAGCAGAAATACCTGCTGCACGCCTGCGAGGCGGAGACTTCGATGATGCTGGCGCTGACGCCCGAGCTGATCGCCAGCGAGACGCTGTCGCAGATGCACGGCGAATACGTCCCCGGCCTCTCCGCGATCCCCGGCGTCAATGCCGGAATCTATCGCTGGCGCCAGATCGGCACGCGTTCGCCGCTGGGCGTCATCGGCGAAGCCGGCGCCGCCAGCCCCGAGAAAGGCGTCAAGCTGCTCGACGCGATCTCCGACGCGGTGGCGCGCGCCCTGCTCGAAGAGCGCATGTGGACCGAGCCGATCTGAGTCACCCTCACGCGTAGAAGCGGCGGATGGCGTCGACGCAGAGCGGAGGGCTGGAGAGCACGGGGACCGTTGCTTGCGCGCTGAGCGGCTCGGCGAGGTGCGCGAGCGAGGCTTGCGCCAATACGAGCACGTCGTTGCGGCGCGCCACGTCGAGCGCGGCTGCGCTGACCAGCGCGTCGTGGACCTCGCGCTTACCGGCCTGGAGCGCGTCGAAGGCGCCGGGCACGAGCAGGGCTTCGACCGCGATGGCGCGGCCGGCCTTGGCGGCGTGGTCGCGCAGCAGCGCCTCGCTCGGGCCCTTGGTGCTCGAGGTCGTGCAGACCACGCCGATGCGTGGGCCGAGTTCGATCGCGCGGGCGGCCATCGGATCGTCGATCTTGAGGATCGGCACGCGGATGATCTGGCGCGCGACGTCGATCGCCGGCGAGGTCGAGGAACAGGTGAAGACGATCAGCTCCGCGCCGGCATCCGCGGCTTGCGCCGCCAGCGACACGACACGGCGCGTGATCTCCGGCTTCGGCCCGTCGCGCATGAGATCGCGCAGCAGGCTCTCATCGAGCAGATGCACGATGTCGATCTCCGGCGGCACGACGCCCGACAGCAGCGCCTTGAACCGCTCGACGAGCAGCCCGACCGTATGCAGGACGGCGAGGCGTCGCATCACGGCCAATCGTCGACGGGAATGACGGGGAGGCTGCGACCTTCGGGCCAGACATTTTCCTTGCCCGCCGCCAGCAGATCCTTGGGCACGGTGCATCCGGCATAGGCGCCGCTCTCGTCGTGGAACAGGCGGCGATGTGCGGCGAGCGAAGTCCACTCCATGCCGATCTGATTGAAGTGGAACTGCACCGCGCGGCGGCGACGATCCGAGCGATTGGGCGCGGTGTAGTGATGCAGCAGCGGATGGAAGATCAGCGCGTCGCCGGGCGCGAGCTCGACCTGCACGCGATCGGACAGCCTCAGCTGATCCGGGCGGATCGTGCATTGATTGACGTCCTCCTCCGGCAGATGCACCGCCGGCCCGTCGAGATGCGAACCGGGGATGACCTCCATGCAGCCATTCTCCCGGCTCGCGGGGTCCAGCGCGATCCACACGCCGATGATCAGATGCGGATCGCTGACGCGGAAATAGGACGCGTCCTGATGCCAGGGCTTGGCTGCGCCGATGCGCGGCGGCTTGAGCAACGCCATGTCCTGAAGCAACACGCGGCCCTGCCCGAGAATCTGGTCGAGCATGAGATGCAGTCTTCGCGACATCGCCGCCGCGCGCAGCACGTCGGAATCCTCGACATACCAGGCAAATTTGCGAACGTAGTCCTCGCGATCCTCCGGGCGGATCTTCGTGGCATCGATGCCTGGCTCGAGCGCGACCTCGGTCTTGCGCGTGGGAATGCGCCCGCTCGCGAGACCCGAGATCGCTTCGACGCACGCCGCGACCAGCTTCGGGCCGATCAGCTCGCGCACCACCACGTAGCCGTCGCGACGATAGGCGGCGATGTCCTGGGCCGGGAGCAGACGGGAATTCGTGTCGCGTTCGATCGTATCCATGGCTCTTCCCCGGGAAGCGGAACCGAGACCGGACTATAGCGACCCCCAGCCGCGAACTCACCAGCCTGTTACTCGTTCAGGCCCTTTCCCGGATAGGGATGAGTCGCGATCCAGTGCTTCGCGATGTCGAGGCGTCGCGTCACCCAGACGCCCCGATGCTGGCGGACATGGTCGAGAAACCGCTCCAGCCCGACGGCGCGCGCGGGATGGCCGATGAGGCGCATGTGCAGCCCGACCGACATCATCTTCGGCGTCGTCCCGCCTTCGCGGTAGAGCATGTCGAAGGCATCGCGGATGTAGCTGAACCACTGGTCGGAATTGCCCATCCAACCCGCGTATTTGCCGTCGTTGTTGGTGAGGGAATAGGGCACGACGAGATGCGGCTTGCCGCTCACCGTGCGCCAATACGGCAGTTCGTCGTTGTAGCTGTCGGAATCGTAGAGAAACCCACCCTCCTCCACCAGCAGGCGTCGCGTGTTGACGCTCGGTCCATAGCGGCAATACCAGCCGAGCGGACGCACGCCGATGCTCTGCTGCAGCGACGCGATCGCCTTGCGGATATGTTCACGCTCATCGGCCTCGCTGAGGTGGAAATGATTCACCCAGCGCCAGCCATGGCAGCAGAGATCGAAACCGGAATTTCGGATCGCCTCGGCAGCCAGCTTGTTGCGCTCGAGCGCCAGCGCGCAGCCGAAGATCGTGAGCGGCAGCTCGCGATCCTGGAACAGCCGCATCAAGCGCCAGAAGCCGACACGGCTGCCGTATTCGAACATGCTCTCGCCGGCGAGGTCGCGGCCCTGAACGCCCCGGTTCGATCCATGCGCCTCGGTGAGGCCGGTCTCCGTGAAGCCTTCGCCATCCTGCACGGACGGCTCCGATCCTTCTTCGTAGTTGATGACGAAATTGAGCGCCAGCCGCGCGCCGCCCGGCCATTGCGGATCCGGCGGCGTCGACCCGTAGCCGACGAGATCGCGATCGTAGCTCTTCATCGCTGCGCTCCTGCCCTAGCCCGCCAATTGCTCGATCAGCCCGGCGAAGAGCCGGGCACGCGGCTCCAGCGAAGAGACGAGCAGATGCTCGTCATGCGTATGCGGGCCGGCGCCGCCGACACCGAGACCATCGAGCGTGGGGATGCCCAGCGCGCCGGTGAAATTGCCGTCGCTGCCGCCGCCGAACTGTCCGCTATGCACGCGCATGCCCTCGCGATCGGCGATCGACTTGGCGAGTTGCCACAGACGCTCGGTCCCTTCTTGCGTGCGGAAGAGCGGCCGCACCGGACCAGGCTCGACCTCGAGGCGCGTATTGGGAAACGGCGCCGTGAGCGCGGACATGCGCGCGACGATGTCGTCGAAATCCGCTTGCGTCGGCGCGACGCAGAGCACTTCCGCATGGCATTCCGTCGGCACCACGTTGACGAAAGTGCCGCCCTGCACGATGCCGACGCTGAAGCTCATGCCGCGATCGAAATCGGACCAGCCCTCGATCGTCTCGATCAGCCGCGCCATCGCGCGAATCGCGCTGGCGCCGCTGCGGTTATGCGCGCCGGCATGGGCCGGCTTGCCATGGACATGGAGCTTGAAGCGCAGGAAGGCGTGCCGCCCGGTGACGATGCGGCCATCCATGCCGGGCTCGGGGACGAGCACGTGCGCGTGGCGCTTCGCCTCGGCCTCGATCAGCGCGCGCGTCGACGGGCTGCCGACCTCCTCGTCGGGAATGAATAGAAAGGTGACCGGCAGGCGCAGCCGATCGCTGCGCGCCCGCTGCACCTGCGCCAGCGCATAGGTCGCGAGATACATCCCACCTTTCATGTCGAGGATGCCCGGCCCGAACACCTTGTCGCCGTCGCGCCGTATCGGCAGCGCGCCGGCGAGCGTGCCGACGAGATGGACCGTGTCGAGATGGCCGAGCACGAGAAGCCCGGGCTCGTCCGTCGTCCCCGCGAGCGTCGCGCGCACCACATCGCCGAATCCATCACGGCCGGGGATGCGCTCGATCGCCGCGCCGAGCGCACGCATCGTCGCGGTGGCTTCGTCCATCATGCGATTCACGCCCGCGCGATCGGTGGTCGGGCTCTCGATCGCGACCCAGCGCAGGATGCCTGCGAGAATCGCTTCCGCATTGAAGCTGTTGGCAGATGCGGTCATCGCGGCCTCACTCACGTCGCACCGTCTGGGCAAGCGTCGCTTCGTCCATGCGCGCGTCGATCTTGAGGCCCTTGCGAGCGGCCCAGACATTGAGCTGGAAATGGGTCGGGATCAGCGCGACATCCGCGAGCGCGATGCGCTGCACCTGGGCCAGCGCGTCCTCGCGCGTCTTGGCGTTCATCTCGGTGCGCGCCACAGCCAGCAAGCCATCGACCTCGGCGTTCGACCAGCGGCCGTAATTGTTACTCGCCCGCGTCTGCAGGGCTTCGCGGAGGATCACATAGGAATCGCCCGACGTGAATCCCCAGCCGACGAGGTTGAAGGAGAACTCGTATTTTCGCGCCTCGGTGAAGAAGATCCCCAGCGGCAGGCTCACGACATTCACCTCGATGCCGATGCGCGCAAGCAGCTGCGCGACGGCTTGCGCCTGCTTGAGATCGTTGGGATAGCGATTGGCCGTGGTGTGGATCGTCATCTTGAAGCCGTCGCCGAGCCCCGCCTCCGCCATCAGCTGGCGGGCGGCGGCGAGGTCGCCACTGGGCATCACCATGTCCGCGCGATGTCCCACGATCCCCGGCGGCACGATCTGATGCGCCGGGACCGCGATCTCGTCCATCACCTGTCGCACGATGATGGTGCGATCGAGCGCCTGCGCGATGGCGCGGCGCACGCGCGGATCGCGCAGCGGGTTCGCGATCGCGGCGCCATGCTTCGCGGTCACGTGCGGTGTCGTCTCGCGGAAGACATCCATCGCCCAGAAGATCACGCGACTGGAAATCCCGCGCGACAGGACGAGACCGGCCTCACGCGACAGGCGCGGCACGTCGATCGGCGGGACATCCGCGATCACGTCGACATCGCCGGCCAGCAGCGCGGCGACGCGCGCGCCGCTATTCACGATCGGCCGCAGCGTGACCTCCGACCAGGCCGGCTTCTCGCCCCAATATTGCGGATTGGCCGCCAGTTTCACGTGGCTGCCCGAGACCCATTCGACGAAGCGGAACGGCCCGGTGCCGATCGCATGGACTCCGGTGTTGAAACCGCCGGCATCCGCACGCGGACCGATCCTCTCGCTCACCATCGCGATCGGCACCAGGTTGTTGGGCATGATCGGCGACGGTTCCTTGGTGCGGATCCGCAGCGTGAACTCATCCACCGCCTCGACGCCGGCGATATCCTCGAGGTAGCGCCGCATCGCCACCGGCGAGTTCGGTACGTCGGGCGCACGCTTGAGCGAGAACACCGCATCGCGCGCGGTGAACGGCGAGCCGTCATGGAACACCACGCCGCGCCGCAGCGTGAATTCCCACAGCTTCGGATCGTCGGTGATCCGCCAGGACGTGGCGAGCGCGGGGATGAGTTCGCCCTTGGCATTGGTTTGAATCAGCGCCTCGAAGATGTGCTTCTGCACGGTGATGTTCGGGCCGATGTCCTGGAAATGCGGATCGATCGAGGTGGTGTCCGCCCCGAGCGCGATCCTCAAGCTCTGCGCCTGCGCGGCATCGCCCGCCGTGATGGCGAGCGCGATCATCGCGCCGCAAATCGTCTTGCCGATCACCTTGCCCTCCACGGATTGATACCGGCGTGACGATAGCCGGGCGACGATCGAGATGGCAGCGTGCAAAAAGCTGGGGCGCGCCCAGGATTGTAGACAATCTCCAATCCGCGCGTAGACTGACCCCCAAGAATTCTCGGGAGGTCTACGCAGCATGGCGGCTCCGCGCGCGTCTTCGGCATTGTCGCGTTTCACGGTTCTGGATCTCACGCGCGTGCGCTCGGGACCGACGGCGGTGCGCCAGCTCGCCGATTGGGGCGCCAACGTCATCAAGATCGAGATGCCCGAGGGGCCCGAGGGCGGTGATGCGGCGGGTGGCCCGCGCAACGGTCCCGATTTCCAGAATCTCCATCGCAACAAGCGCTCGATCACGCTCAATCTGAAATCGCCGCACGGCATCGCGATCTTCCGCCGCCTGGTGGCGCGCGCCGACGTGGTGGTCGAGAATTTCCGCCCCGACGTGAAGCACCGCCTCGGCATCGATCACGCCACGCTCGAGACGATCAACCCGCGTCTCGTCTACGCCAGCATCTCGGGCTTCGGCCAGGACGGGCCTTATCGCGAGCGGCCCGGTTTCGACCAGATCGCCCAGGGCATGGGCGGATTGATGTCGATCACCGGCCTGCCCGGCCAAGGGCCGGTGCGTGTCGGCATCCCCATCGCCGATCTCTGCGCCGGCCTGTTCTGCGCTCACGGCATCATGGTGGCGCTGCTCGAGCGCGAGCAATCCGGGCGCGGCCAATGGGTCCAGACATCGCTGCTGCAGGCGCAGATCTTCATGCTCGATTTCCAAGCCGCGCGGTGGCTGATGAAGGGCGATGT
>JANNTF010001174.1:0-3601 GCA_031403455.1 Alphaproteobacteria bacterium
ATCCTGATCACGGCGCCGCGTGTCGCGACCGCGAATACCCATGGCACGGGCTGCACGCTGTCGGCGGCGATCGCCGCGGTGAGATAGCGCTTGGCGGCGCGGATCGCGTCGAACGGGTCTTCGTAGCGCGGCAGCAGCGCGGCGATCGCCGCCGACAGCGTGCAGCCCGTGCCATGGGTATTCGCGGTCGCGACACGCGGCGCCGTGATCAGGATCTGCCGTTCGCCGTCATCGACGACATCCGAACTCTCGGCGCCGTCGAGATGGCCGCCCTTGAGGACGACGATGCGGGCGCCGAGCCGCCGCACTCTTCGCGCCATGTCGCGCATCTCCGCGATCGAGTCAGGCGCGACCGCGCCGAGCAGGTCAGCGGCTTCCGGAAGATTCGGCGTGATCACGCGCGCCATGGGCAGGAGCAGCTCGCGCAAGGCGGCGACGGCATCCGTCGCGAGCAGGCGATCGCCGGACTTCGCGACCATGACCGGATCGACGACCAGTTGAACCACGCCATGCGCGCGCAGCCGCGCGGCCACGGTCTCGACGATATCCGCTGTGCCGAGCATGCCGATCTTGACCGCGTCGATGCGCAGATCGGCGAACAGCGTGTCGAGCTGGCGGACGATGAACTCGGTCGGCACGGCATGCACGGCCGTGACGGCGCGCGTGTTCTGCGCCGTCAACGCCGTCACGACTCCCGTGCCATAAGCGCCGAGGGCGGAGAAAGTCTTGATGTCCGCGAGGATTCCGGCGCCGCCCGATGGATCCACGCCGGCGATCGACAGCACATTCGCGATCATCGCGTGCGGCCCCGCGCCGCGCGCGCGATCTCGGCCAGACGCCGCGCGGCCGCTTGCGGATCGGCGGCCGCGCAGATCGCGCCGACCACGGCCACGCCATCGGCGCCCGCGGCGAAAGCGCGCGACGCGTTGTCGAGAGTCACGCCGCCGATCGCCACGACCGGAACGGGGATGTGCTTGCGCAGCGCCGCGAACCGGGCGTCGCCGAGCGCCTTGCCCGCATCGCGCTTGGTCGACGTCGCGAAGATCGGACCGAGTCCCGCGTAGTCGACGAAAGTCGGATCCACACGGGCGATCTCCGCCCGCGTCGACACCGACAGCCCGATGATCGCCCGTGGCCCGAGCCGGGCGCGCGCAAGCTCGGGCGCGATGTCGTCCTGCCCGAGATGCACGCCCTCGGCGCCGACCAGCTGGGCCACGGCCAGCCGGTCATTGATGATGAGCGGCACGCCTGTTCCGGCAAGCACTCGTTTGAGGGCCCGCGCGATCTCGATCAAGGCGGCGTCGCTCGCATGCTTGTCGCGTAGCTGCACCATGCTCACGCCGCCCGCGACCGCTTCGCGCACCGTCGCCGCCAAGCCGCGCTGCGCGGTCATCTCGGGATCGGTGACGAGATAGACGCCGAGATCCAGGTCGGTCCTGATCATGCGAGCCTCACGCGTGCGACGAGGGTCGGCTCATCGAGAGTGAACAAGGCATCGAGCAGGCGCGGCTGGAGCGAACCCGGGCCGGTGGCGCCCGATGCCGCGATCTCGCCGGCGACGGCCATCCAGGCGAGAGCGGCGACGACGGCAAGCAGCTTTTCGGTCTCGACGGCCAGAGCCGCCGCGACCAGCGCGCTGGCGCTGCATCCCAGCGCGGTGACCCGCGCCATCATCGGATCGCCATTGGCGAGCCAGACGATGCGCGTGCCTGACGTGACGTAGTCTATGGCGCCGGTCATGCCGATCACCGCGCCGCTCGCGCGCGCCAATGCGATGGCCGGGGCGAGCGCATCCTCAGACGCCATCGTCGCATCGACGCCGCGCATCGGCATGATGGCCGCGCCGGCGAGCGTCGCGATCTCGCTGGCATTGCCGCGAATCGCCGTCGGCTTTGCGCGCGTGAATTCCGAGGCGACGCTGCTGCGATGCGTGGTCGCGCCCGCGCCGACCGGATCGAGGACCCAGGGCACGCCGTGCGTCCCGGCCGACCCCGCGGCGAGGCGCATCGCCTGCGCGCGCGGCGCCGTCAGCGTGCCGATATTGACGAGCAGGGCATCGGCGCGCGCCGCGAACTCCGCCGCCTCCTCGACTCCGATCACCATCGCGGGCGAGGCGCCGATCGCCAGCAAGACATTGGCGGTGAGCGTCATCGCGACCTCGTTCGTGATGACATGCACCAGCGGCCGGCGCGCGCGCACGCGGCGCAGCACATCGGCGATGCGCACCGGATCGATCGGGATCTCATCTCCGGCCATGGCCATCACCGCCGATAGGCGCGCAGCGCGCGATCGGCGTCGCGCTGCGCATCCTGGAGCGCGCGTTCGGGCGATTTCGCGCCGGTCAACGCCGCCTGGATCGCGTCGTTGAAGAGCTTGGCGACGCGCTGATTGTCGTGCGTCGAGAACTCGGCCCAGACATGGGCGAGCTGGTCGCGCGCCACCGAAGCGGCCGGGAACTCCGCGACATGCGCGCGCATCCGCGCCGTCTCCCAGGCCTCGGGGACCACGGCGATATAGCCGGTATCGATGCTCCATTGCGCGGCGCGCTCCGGCTCGGCCAGCCAGCGCCAGAAGCGCAGGACCGCGCGGCGCTCGGCCGGAGTCGTGTTCTTGAACAGATAGAGATTGCCGCCGCCCGGCACCGATCCGCGCTGCTTGGCGGCGGGCAGCATCGCGACTCCGAATTCGAACCGCGCCTGGCGGCGGATATGCGCGAGATTGCCGGTCGTCACCCAGGTCATCGCGACTTTGCGCTGCAGGAAATCCTGCGGCGCGGTCCCCCATTCGACGATTCCGGGCGGATGGATGTGATGCACGCGGGAGAGATCGACCCAGAAGCGCAGCGCCTCAGCCACATCGGGCCGGTCGAGAAAGACGGCCGTGCCCTCCTGGTCCGCCAGCCGCGCGCCGTTCTGGGTGGCGAAGCATTGGAACAGCGCATAGGGAAAGGCCGAGGACGGGATCTGCACGCCCCAGCGCTCGACATTGCCCTGCGCGTCGCGTCGGGTGAGTCGCTTTCCCATCTCGAGCATCTCGCTCCACGTCGCGGGCGGGACATCGGGATCGAGACCGGCTTCGCGGAACGCCCGCTTGTCCCAGTAGAGAACGACGGTCGAGCGCTGGAACGGCACGCTCCAGATCTTGCCGGCGCTGCGGCTATTGGCGAGCAAGGCCGGAAAGAAGCCAGACAACCACGCGCGCTCTTCGTCGTTTTGCACGAGATCCTCGATCGCCACGATCGCGTCCTCGTCGATCAGCGAGAAGATATCGCTCGCGAGCAGCACGGCGAATTGCGGACCGGTGCCGGCTTTGAGCGCGGTCAGGCTCTTCGTCAGCGTCTCGAGATAGGAGCCGGTATGGACAGGCTTGATCCGGATCCCCGGATTCTCCGCCTCGAACTCGCTGGCCAGGCGATCGATGAGCTGCGCGATCGGGCCGCCGACCGCGATCGGATAGTAGAAGGTGAGATCCTGGGCCTTGGCGGGCGCGACGCCGCCGAGCACGGCGATGGCGAGCGCGGCAAGTCGCAG
This sequence comes from Alphaproteobacteria bacterium, assembly GCA_031403455.1. Lineage (GTDB taxonomy): Bacteria > Pseudomonadota > Alphaproteobacteria > CACIAM-22H2 > CACIAM-22H2 > CAIOSQ01. The sequence continues at coordinate 3,531 of JANNTF010001174.1, forward strand.
CCAATCGAACGAGAACAGACGTCGGACGTGAACCTTCACGACTCCCTCCGCTGGCATGACCCAGATCAGGT
>JANNTF010001175.1:0-1912 GCA_031403455.1 Alphaproteobacteria bacterium
TTGATTCGGACATCGGCGCCAATGAGGGTCTTCAGCGTTGCCAAGCCTGAAGTCTGGGTCATCGATCTGGCCTTTGATTGGAGGGCGAGCGGCTTCGGTCGAATTCATGTCTTGCTAAGGTTGATAAATCCTTACCGTCCGACCGCAATCACCTCGCGCCGCTGGAACTTTGCCTTCGCTTGCACGTTGAGGAAGCAGCAGCCGGGATCAGCCCGGCAGCCTTCTCGAACCGGACAGGTGATGCATGAAGAGCGATATCGTTCACAAGCGCGGCAGGTCAGTTGCGATGGCCGCGGCGGTCATCGCGGTGCCGGTGCTCGCGCTGTCGATGGCGACGGCGAACGCTCACGACATGGTCGCGCTCGATGAAGCGGGCAACATGGTTCGCTTCTCCGACAAGAACCCCAAGGCGATCGAGAATGTCGCGATCATGGGAACCACCGCGCGTCTGGTCGGCATCGATGTCCGTCCTGCCGACGGGGAACTCTATGGCGTCGCGACGGATGGCAGCATCTATCGCATCCATTCCGGCACCGGCAAGGTGACGCCGGTGAGCCGGATGAGCATCGGCAGCTTCGGCTCCATCTCGATGGTCGACTTCAATCCGGTTGCGGACCGCTTGCGCGTCGTGACGTCGGACGGACGCAGTCTGCGCGTCAACGTCGATACCGGTGAGACGATCGAGGACGGCCGCCTGAACTACACCATGTCCAAGGCTTTCACCGTGGGCGCCGGCGGCTACACGAACTCGATGAAGGGCGCCACGTCGACGCAGCTCTATCAGATCGATACCGCGAATCTCGCCCTCGCGCTGCAGGATCCGCCCAATGCGGGGACCCTCAATGTGGTCAACGCGATCGCGATGACGGGCGGCACCAAGGATATGAAGGGTGGCGACGTGATCACCGATCCGCGCGGCAAGAGCCTCGCCTATGTCGTACGCGGCCCGCGGCTCTACAGCATCGAGATTCCGAGTGGCCAGATCTCTCTGCTCGGCCAGATCGGCCCGCTCGACAATGCCGATTTCGTCGACGTCGCGGTCGTGCGTCAGGAGTAGTCGCCGAGCGTAATCGCGATCCAGGTTGGTGTTCGTTGGGACGCTGACCTGGAGCGCGTTTGGAGAAGCGCATGCGCGCACATGGGTGGCGATGGATCGGTGGTGGGGCAGCAATGCTGCTCATCCTCGGTGCTCTTGGCGCCTATGTGTCGCTGCGCGACTTCAACGCGTATCGCGGTTGGGCCGAGGCGTGGCTTGGCACCGAGCTTGGCGTCGCGGTCGCGATCTCCGGTGATCTGGAGTTGGGGCTCGGCTGGGACAGCGTGGTCGTCGTCAACGCCGTCACCTTGGGACGCAACGACAAGAGCAAGGCGGCGCTGGCCCGCATCGAGCGGCTGGAGGCGAAGATCGCTCTGATTCCGTTCGTGACCAGCTTCAGGCGGGAGCTGATCGTGGAAGGCGTCACCGTGCAGGGCGTGCAGCTCTGGCTCGGACGACCGTCGTTCGACGCGGCGAGCCAGGCGCCACCCGTCGCGAGAGCGGACGTGATCTCCGAAATTCCGCGCATGTCGATGCGCTTGCGCGCCGTGGAAGCAACGAACATCACGTTGCGCTACGCAACCGACAGCGAAACCGGCAAGCTCCAGATCGATCGCGCCAGCGCGATCGCCGCAGGCGATGTGATGCGCATTGCCGCGACAGGCGCCGTCGCTGGATACGCGATCCGCATCGACGGATCGATCGGAACCTTCGAACAATTTCTCGCCCGATCGACGCAGCCTGTTGCGGTCGATCTGTTGGTGAAGCTGGCGGAGAAGGCGCAGCTCCGGCTCCACGGAAATGTCATCGGTGACGGCATCGATCTCACACTGGACGGCGAAGTCCGCGAGGTCGGCAGCGTCCGGGCGATCTCCA
>JANNTF010001176.1:0-6879 GCA_031403455.1 Alphaproteobacteria bacterium
AGTGCGTCTCGATGACAGTTTGACGATGCGAGGGCCGGACGACGCGAGGGGCGCCGTCGTCCTGGATCTCCGCACGCGCGATCGGCGATGCGGTACAGCACGGGGATCGAGTTCGTTAACCAGCGCGAAAGCCGCAAATCCGAAACTACCAATCAGTCTTTTGTTATGACCTCCGCGATCATCATGCGCGAATGCCTTCGGCGAACCCCGCGTCATGCCCCGGCCCCATCGCCGCCGGCTACGAACCCACCAAGTGGACAACATCCACGGGAGTTGACAGTTTGTCGGTGCCGACGAACCGGACGGCGAGTCTCGCGCAACATCCGATGAAACGCCTCCTTCTCGTCAGTTTTCATTTCCCTCCATTCAACGCGATCGCAGCCGTTCGCACGGGCAAATTCGCCAAGTTCCTGCTGGAGCGCGGCTGGGATGTGCGTGTGATCGCCGCGCGATCGGACGCCGCCGAGAATCTTCCCCTGGAGATTCCGGCCGACCGGGTCCTGCATACGCCATGGACCCATGTCGACGAACTTCTCGACCGCCTGCTCTGGCTGGGCCGGACCAAAGCGAGCGAGGCACCGGTGAGCGCGCCTGCACCGGCCCCCGCGAATGCGCCATCGAATGCCACGCCGTCGGCCGCCCTGCGGTTGCGCCGCCGGCTCGGGCTCCTGCGCAACACGCTGCTTCACACCCCCGACGCGCGCGTCATGTGGCTGCCCGAGGCGCTCCGCGGCACCGCCGGCTTCCTCGGCGACTGGCGACCGGACGTGGTCTACGCCAGCGCACCACCCACGACGACGCTGCTCGTCGCCCGCGCGCTGGCGCATCGCTACGACGTGCCCTGGGTTGCGGAGTTCCGCGACCTCTGGACGGACAATCCCTATTACGAGTTTCCGGCGTGGCGGCGCCGGATCGAGCGCAGATGGGAACGGCGCGTGGTCGAGGATGCGGCCGCTCTCGTCACCGTGTCCGGCATCTGGCGCGATCGATTGCGCGCCAAGTTCGGCAAGCCGGTCGCCCTGGCGATGAACGGCTACGTGCCGGCGGATTTTCCCGCGGGACTCCCGGCCGCGCCGAGCCGCGAGGGCCCGCTGCACGTCCTCTACACGGGCATGATCTACCCTGGGTACCGCGACCCCTTGCCGCTCTTCGAGGCGATCGCGCTGCTGGGCGAGCGCCGCACGGACGTGCTGGTGGAGTTCATCGGCACGCAGCTGCAATCCGTCTCGCAGCTGGCGGCGCAAGCCGGTGTCACCGAGTGCGTGAAGATCGCGCCGGCGATCAAGTATCGCGAGTCGCTGGCGCGCCAGACGCAGGCGGACGTGCTGCTGCATCTGCAATGGAACGACCCGAAGGAATCCGGAACCATCTCCGGCAAGCTGTTCGAGTATTTCGGCGCGCGACGCCCCGTCCTCGGCCTGGGTTACGACCGCGGCGAAGTGGCGTCTCTTCTGGCCAGCAACGATCGCGGAGTCGTTCTCAACGAACCGGCGGCGATCGCGGACCAGCTGCGCCGCTGGATCGACGCGAAGCGCGCCGGCGGCATCCCGGCGCTGACGGATGAGCGCGTCGCCGGGCTCACGCGCGACGATCAGTTCGTCAACGCCGAGAAGATGGTCAATTCAGTGCTCGACGCGAGTCCGCGCGTGCAGGCGCCGCGGCAGCGTTGCACGCTGCGCGATCCGACGGGCATGACGGCGACGCCGCTCTATCGTCAGCTCGACACCAGGATCTTCGACAAGCCGCAGCTGTGCATCGTCGTCGACACGGAAGAGCAGTTCGATTGGGAAGGACCGTTCTCGCGCAGCAACACCGCGGTATCCGCGATCGAGAGTCTGCCGCTCGCGCAACGCCTGTTCGAGCGTTTCGCGCTGAAGCCCGCCTATCTGCTGGATTATCCGATCGTGACCTCGGATCTCGGGCGGCGCGTGTTCAACGAGTGGCGCAGCGCCGGACTCTGCGAACTCGGCGCGCAGCTCCATCCCTGGGTCAACCCGCCGCATGTCGAAGACGTGTCGGTGCCGAACTCCTTTGCCGGCAACCTGCCGCCCGGACTCGAGCGTCAGAAGCTGGCGTTGCTGACGGCGGAGATCCAGAACGCTTTCGGCGTGTCGCCGCAGATCTACAAGGCCGGCCGCTACGGGCTCGGACCTTCGACGCCCACGTCGCTCGAGGATCTCGGCTACCGGGTCGATACCAGCGTGTTGCCGTACACGGATCTGCGTTTCAAGCATGGACCGGATTTTCGGCGCTTCACGCAGACGTTGTTTCGCTTCGGCGAGCAGCGGCCGATGCTGCAGCTGCCCGTCACGCGCGCTTTCCTCGGTGCGGCGCATCGCGCGGCCGACATGATCTTCCCGTTGGTCGACAGCGAGAGCCAGCCGCAAAGCCTGATGCGCGGGATGCTCGCGCGCAGCGGCATCGTCGATCGTGTCACCCTGACGCCCGAAGGCACCACCTTGGCGCAGATGATCGCGCTGACGCAGGCCCTGATGGCGCGTGGCCAGCGCGTGTTCGTGCTGTCATTCCACAGCCCGTCGCTCGAAGCCGGCCATACGCCCTATGTCGTCAACGACAAGACCCGCGCCGAGTTCCTGGCGCGCATCGAGGCGTATCTCGAGTTCTTCTTCGGCGAACTCGCGGGCGCGCCGACCACGCCGCTGACGATCTATGATCGGCTGATCCCCGAGCGCTGAGCTCACGCCGCCGGCGGGTCGACCCGGCAACTCGTCCAGCGCGCACCCGCCGCGCTCGACGCCAGGGCCGCCTCGACGAAGCCGAGGCCGCGCGCGCCGTCCATCACGCCGGGGAAATCGAGCGCGAGCGGATCCACCGGCTTCGACAGGCGTCGCGCGACGATCGCCTCGGCCGCATCGGCATAGAGATTGGCCAGCGCCTCACGAAATCCCTCGGGATGGCCGCGCGGCTGGCGCAACGTCCTGAGCGCCGCCGGATGCAGATACGCATCGCCGCGACCAAGCCGGCGCGGCGCTTCGCCCTGCAACGCGAGGGTCAGGTAGTTGGCGTCGCGATGCTGCCACTCCACATGGCCCTTGGTGCCGAAGACACGGATCATCGCGTTGTTCTCGGCGCCGGCCGCGGCTTGCGACACCAGCAGATTGCCCTTGGCGCCCGACTCGAAGCGAAGCGACATCGCGCCGTAATCGTGCACGGTTCTTCCCGGCAGCAAGGTGCCGACATCGGCGCTGAGTTCCGCCACACGAATGCCGGCGACGAACTCGGCGAGATGAAAGGCATGCGTGCCGATATCGCCGAGCACCAGCGACGGGCCGCTGCGCTGCGCATCCAGCTTCCATTTGAGCTTGCTCGTGAGCGGGCCATCCTCGTGGCGCACGGCCATGCCGGCCTGCAGATACTCCGATTGGACGAGCGTGACGTCGCCGATCGCGCCTGACGCGACCAGCGCGCGCGCCTCACGCACCATCGTGTAGCCGGCATAGGTATGCGCGACGCAGAACACGATTCCCGCACGGCGCACGCGGACGACGAGATCGAGGGACTCGGCGAGCGAATTGGCCAGCGGCTTGTCGCAGACGATGTCGAGGCCGCGCGCGAGCGCCGCCACGCAGATCGCGTAGTGCGAGTCGTTGGGCGTCATCACCGCCAGGACTTCGACCCCGTCGGGGCGCGCGGCCTCCGCGGCGAACATGTCGTCGTAGCCGCCGTAGCAACGCGCCGCTTCGAGGCCGAAGCCCACGCCACGGGCCCGCGAGCGCTGGGCATCCGACGAGAACACACCGGCGACCACGCGCATCCGGCCATCGAACTCGGCGGCGCCGCGATGGGCATAGCCGATGAACGAGTCCGGTCCGCCGCCGATCACACCCAGGCGCAAGGGCCGGCCAAGCAGGTCGAGGATTGGGTTGGGGCGCATCACATTCTCCGTGTCGGTTGATGCGGTGACATGAAGTCGAAATCGCACCCGCGATCCGCCTGCTCGATCGTCTCGAGCAGTAAGCGCGCGTAGCCGCGGGTCTCCGGCGGGACCACGAAAGGCGTCAACTCGGCACGCCGTGCGGCGAGCGTCGCAGCGTCGACGAGCAGATCGAGCCGCCGGTTCGGGACGTCGAGGGCGATGCGATCGCCATCGCGCACCAGCGCCAGCGGACCGCCGATGGTCGATTCCGGCGAGACGTGGAGCACGATCGTCCCGAACGCCGTGCCGCTCATCCGCGCATCGGAAATGCGCACCATGTCCTTGACGCCTTCGCGCGCCAGTTTCTTCGGGATCGGCACGTAACCGGCCTCGGGCATTCCCGGATGACCCTTGGGTCCGGCGTTGCGCAGGACAATCACATCGTCGGCCGTCACGTCGAGCGCGGGATCGTCGAGACGGTTCACGACATCCTCGACGGACTCGAACACGACCGCGCGCCCGGTATGCGTGAGCAGATGCGCCGACGATGCCGATTCCTTGATCAGCGCGCCGTCGGGGGCGAGATTGCCGCGCAGCACGCGCAAGCCCCCTTTCGGATAGACCGGCGCCGCGCGCCGCCGTATCGCGGCCTGCCCCTTCGCCTCGACCGCGGCGGCGATGATCTCGCGCAAGCTCTGGCCGGAGACGTTGAGCGTGTCGAGATCGAGCAGATCCGCGATCTCGCGCAGCATCACCGGCATGCCGCCGGCCTCGTAGAAATGCTCCATGTAATGTTCGCCTGCCGGCTAGAGATTGACCAGCACGGGCGTGTCCTCGCCCAGCGCGTCGAACGCGTCGAGATCGACCGCGATGCCGCAGCGCCGCGCCACGGCCGTGAGATGGATGACCGCATTGGTCGAGCCGCCCAGGCATTGGATGACGCGAAACGCATTGCGAAACGCGGCAGGCGTGAGGAAGCGCGACGCCTTGATGTCTTCGCGCGCCAAGGTGACGGCACGGATGCCCGATGCTTCGGCATGGCGATAGCGCTCGCCATGGACCGCCGGAATCGCCGCGCCGCCGGGCAGCGTCAGGCCGAGAGTCTCGGCGATCGCTGCCATCGTGCTCGCGGTTCCCATGACCATGCATGTGCCCGCCGTCGGCGCCAGCCGCCCGGTGACGGCGGCGACCGCCGCCGCATCGATCGTGCCAGCGCGATACTGCGCCCAGAGCCGGCGGCAATCGGTGCAGGCGCCGAGCCGCTCGCCATCATGCGTGGTCGTGAGCATCGGCCCGACCGGCACCACGATCGCCGGCATATCGACGCTCGCGATCGCCATCAGCTGCGCGGGGATGGTCTTGTCGCATCCACCGATGGCGACCACAGCGTCCATCGGCTGGGCGCGCATCATCTCCTCCGTCTCCATCGCCATCAGATTGCGCAGATACATGCTGGTGGGATGGGCGAAGGATTCGTGCAGCGAAATGGTCGGAAACACCATCGGCAGGCCGCCGGCGCCGAGCACGCCGCGCTTCACCGCCTCGATGATCTGGGGCGCCGTGCCGTGGCACGCGTTGTAGTCGGAGCCGGTATTGGTGATGCCGACGATTGGCCGCGACAGCGCCTCGTCCGTGTAGCCCATGGCGCGGATGAACGCCTTGCGCAGAAACAGCGAGAACTCGGGATCGCCATAGGCGGTGAGCCCCTTCTTGATGCCTGTCGTCACCTGAGATGTTCCCCCTGCTTCGAAGCGATACCGATGCTATTGAGCCTGCCAAGCCCGGCGGCGTCCAGCGCGACCGAGCATTGAGCCGCGGCGTGATGATGCTATCGTCTCCGCCAAGAACGCGGCGTCAGGAAGCTGACGGCACGCGCGATTCATTCTTACCGGGAGAAATGCACATGCGCTTCGTTCAGTCACTCGCTGTCGCTGTCGGCGTCGCCGTCGCGGCCTTCGCCGGCGCCGCGTCGGCCCAGCAGACCATCGTCTTCGGCGGCTCGGACGCGGTCGGCGGGACCTTCGACATCCAGAACAAGCTGTTCGCCAAGCTGGTCAACGAGCGCGCCGCGGGCAAGCTGCGCGTCAATTTCATCGCCGGCGAGCAGCTCGGCCCGGACATGCAGGTCATCGAGCAGATGATGCAGAGCTCGGTGCAGATGTACGGCGACGTGCTCGACTGGTACGCGAATTTCAACAAGGATTTCGCCGTGTTCGGCTGGGGCTTCACGTTCCGCGATGCCAATCACGTGCAGAAGTTCATCGACAGCGCGATCTATCAGGAGATGGCGGAGCAGCTCCGCCAGAAGCAAGGCATCCGCGTGCTCGCCGCGTCGACCACGCAGCCGCGCGTGCTGTTCAGCCGCAAGCCGGTGCAGTCGCTCGCCGATCTCAAGGACATGAAGATGCGCGTGCCGGAGATCAAAACCTATCTTGCGCTGTGGGAGACGCTGGGCACCCGGCCCTCGCGCCTCGCCTGGGCGGAAGTGCCGCTCGGCCTGCGCACCGGCGTGGTCGAGGCGGCCGAAGGCCCGATCTCATCGGCCTATGCCGCGAAGATGCACGAGGCGGCGAAATTCGTGACCCGCACGGACCACATCCTCTCGACCGCGCATGTCACGATCAACGAGAAATTCTTCGCCGCGCTGGCGCCGGATCTGCAGAAGATCCTGACCGATGCGGCCAAGGAAGCAGTGCTGGCGTCGCGCGAGCAGGCCAGCAAGGAAGTCGACGACATCGTCGACAAGATGAAGAAGGAAGGCGCCACGGTCTCTGCGATCGACACCAAGGCGATCAACGAGCGCGCCCGCGACGCCGTCGCGAAGATGGAAGCCGAAGGCCTGTGGTCCACCGGCCTGTGGCAGAAGATCCAGGCGATGTGAGCGAAGCGGCTCGCCCCCTCACCCGACACGCGCTTGGGTGAGGGGACGGCGAGCCGATCCTGATCATGGCAACCCTGCTCCGTCTCTACGCGCGTCTCCTCGACGTCATCGGCGCGATCGA
>JANNTF010001177.1:0-2676 GCA_031403455.1 Alphaproteobacteria bacterium
CAGCCAGGCGACTTTGGGTTCGAGCCCGCGCACATGCTCGGTCATCAGCAGCGGCGTCTTCACGTGCTCCTTGAGCTGGCGCGCCGCATGCGGTGACCAGCCGGCATCCATGAACGGATCCTCGTACCAGTAGTATCGCGCTTCGTCGCAGGCGCGGCCGACATAGATCGCGTCCGCGAACGTCTTCAACTCGCTCGCGGCGTCGTACATCAGCGCCATGCGGTTGCCGACTCGGCTGGCGCAATACAGCAGATTCTCCGCCTCCTCGCGCGGATCGCCTTCGCCCCAGCCATGGATCTTGAAGCCGCGGTAACCGAGCGCATGGCATTGCTCGGCGAAATCGGCATAGGCCTCCTTGCTGTCGAGAATGCCCGCGCGCCCGCCGGTCAGCGTGCTGGCGTAGGTCGGCAGCCGCTCGCGATAGCCGCCGAGCAGGCGCCACACCGGACGCCCCACTGCCTTGCCCGCGAGATCCCACAGCGCGATGTCGATCGCGGAATGTCCAACGGCCATGAAGTGGCGGTGCAGCCGCTTCAGTTTGTTGAAGATCGCTTCGCGCGCTTCCGCATCCTCGCCGAGGATCTGCCCGGCGAGCGCGCGGACCTGGCTGACGACGACGCCGCTCTTGCCGCTATGGGCGGGGCAGAACTCGCCGCGCGCGCCATCGGCGGTTTCGATCACCAGCACGAAGCCGCGCAGCTCGCTGGTCGCACCCTTGGCGACGCAGCGATTGCCGCTGCCATCGACGCCAAGCCCATCGACGCGATAGCTGAACTCGTGCAACTCGACTTTGGCGATGCGGCTCCCCGGCCGTGGCGTGCTCTTGATCGACATCACGTTCTCCGGTAGGTAAGAGTAATAAATAATTACTACGATAACTTTCAGGTCGAAGCTACGATGACGAACTCGGGTGTCACGGGCGCAGATCGGGCACATCGGCTGATCGTCGATCTGATCGACGGCGGTCGTGTCCGCGAGGGCGAGCGGCTTCCGACCGAGAACGAACTCATCGCGCAGCTTCGTGTGTCACGCGGCATCATCCGCGAGGCGCTCGCGCGGCTGCGCGCCGAAGGGCGCATCGTCTCGCGCCGCGGATCCGGTTCGTATCTGCGCCACCCGACGCCGATCGAGCTCGTGCGTCTGTCGCCGATCATCACCATCGAGGACCTGCTCGCGTGGCAGGAGTTTCGTATCGCACTGGAGAGCGAAGTCGTCACCCTCGCCGCGGAGCGGCGGCGCAATTCCGATGTTGCGGCGATGCGGCGCGCACAGAAGCGGCTGATCGCCCGTCTGTCCGAGGGCGCCTATGCCGAAGCGGAGGACGCGGCGTTCCACCGGGCTCTGGCCGATGGCGCCCGTAATCTCAAACTCGTCGATGCGGTCTCCGCCCTGACCGCGCATGTCTTCGCCTGGATCGGAGTCACGCGTGATCGTACGATCCTGAGCCCGACGGATCGACGCGAGATCGTCGAGGTCGAGCATGGCGACATCATCGAGGCGATCGCCGATCGTGCGCCGGATCGTGCGCGCAGCGCCCTGCGGCGCCATTTGCTCAACGGCCGGGCGCGCATGCTCGGCACCGTAACGCACGCGAGCTGGCGTTCGCGTACCGCCAAGCAACAGTGACAACACTCATCAGGGGAGGAAACTAACCATGATATCGAGACGTACTCTGGCGGCGCTCAGCGTCGCTTTTGGTCTCTGTACCGCGCCGCTTCACGCGGCGTGGAGCGACACGACATTGAGGATGTGGACCTTCCTCAACCCGACCGGCCAGGCGCCGCGCGAGAAGGCGCTGAAGATCCTGATCGAGCGCTTCGAGGCGGCCAATCCCGGCACCAAGATCCAGGTCGAGCAGCAGGTCTGGGATCAGATGACGCCGAAATTCTTCGCCGCGCACGGCGCCGGCAATGCACCCGATGTCACCTGGGTCGTGATGGACCAGTTTCCGGCCGCGGCGCAGCTGGGCGCGCTCGCCAATCTGCATGAGCTGTTCATCAAGAACTGGCCGAAGGACCAAGTCGAGGCGATCGACGACACGTACTGGCAATTCGGCGGCTACGGCGCCGGCAAGCACTACATGATCGCGCATTCGCGCAATCTTCTGGGGATCATGTATCGCGAGGATTTCTTGCGCGAAGGCGGGATCGATCCGGCGAGCATCCGCACCTGGAACGACATGATCGAGGCGGCCAAGAAGCTGACCAAGCGCAACGACAAGGGCGAGGTGACGCGCTGGGGACTGGGGCTGCAATTCGGCGCCGACAAGGCTGATCCTTCGCCGGTGCTCAACTTCATCTACGACAAGCACGGTCGACTATTCGCCGATAACTGCAAGGCGCAATGGTCGAACGAGACTGGCGTCGCGGCGATGACAAAGCTCGCCTCCTACGTCAGGGACGCCAAGATCACGCCGGAAGCAGCTGTGAACTACTCGGTCGAGGACCTCTACGACCAGATGGCAGCCGGGCGGATCGCCATCATGAGCGGGGCGAGCGTGCGCATGCCGCATATGCAGGGGGCGATCAATCCGCGCGACATCAAGTTCATGCCCTTTCCCAGTGACGAGCCGGGCAAGCCGCTGGCCGCGAGCGGAACCGGCTGGGCGGTCGGCGTCTGGGCCAAGAGTCGCAATGTCGCGCTCGCGGGGAAATGGCTCGAGTTCATGTCGAGCCC
>JANNTF010001178.1:0-3353 GCA_031403455.1 Alphaproteobacteria bacterium
GATCCGGCGACCCACCAGGTGCAGCAGACGATCTATCTCGCGCGCCGCAATCTGAAGCCCAGGGATCCGACGGACCTGTTCGAGATCATCAGCTGGACGAAGCCGGAGGTCGCGCTGGATGACGATGCGCCGAACAAGTGCAAGCTGAAGGCCGATGCGGCGATCCCGAGCTTCGAACCCTAGGGGCGACCGCCGGGGTCTCGCGGGCAGATGGCGCGGGATCCCGGCGGAATTTCAACGGCACAGGCCTTCCCACGCATGTTGGTGCTCAATCTGCTGCCGCATCTGCTGAACGGCATCACGCTCGGCCTGCTGTTCGCCCTGATCGCGCTCGGCTTCATGCTGATCCTCGGGTTGATGGAACAGATCAACCTGGCGCATGGCTCGCTCTTCGCGCTCGGGGCCTATTTCGCTTATGCGATCAGCGCGCCGAAGCTGCCCTTGCCGCCCGATCTTTTGCTCGCATGGGCCGGTGTCCCGCTCGGTTGGAGATTTGCGGCGTCGCTCGTGATCGCACCCATCCTCGTTGCGCCGTTCGGTTTAGTGCTCGAGCGCCTCATGCGTCGCACCTATGGCCGCGACCCGCTCTACGGTCTGCTCCTCACCTTCGGCGTCGCGATGGTGCTCGAGGAGTCGATCCGGGTCGTCTGGGGCACACGCGACTACATGCTGCCGGTGCCGCGCGGGATGTCGGGCGGCTTCATCATGCTCGACCTGATCTGGTCGACCTATCGCTTCTGGGCTGCCGCCCTGGCGATCGCCGCGATGGCGGTGGTCTGGGTCATCGTCGAGCGCACGCGTTTCGGCGCCATGGTCAAGGCCGGCGCGCATGACAGCGAGATCGTGCAGGCGTTGGGCATCGACCTGGCACGTTTGCGGGTATGGGTGTTCGTCCTCGGCACCATGCTGGCGGCGTTCGCGGGCGTGATCATGGCGCCGCTCTGGGGCATCCGTCCGCATATGGGCGTCGATGCCGTGGTGCCGGCGTTTCTCATCATCGTGCTCGGCGGCGTCGGCAGCTTCTGGGGCGCCGTGATCGGTGGACTCCTCGTCGGCATGGTCGTCGGCCTCTCCGGCGCCTATGCCTCGGAGTGGTCGATGCTGTCCATGTATCTGCTGCTGATCGCCGTCGTCACGTTCCGCGCGCGCGGGCTCTTCGGCAAGAAGAGCGTCCTGGAGGCTTGAGATGGCAGCAGGCCGCACGGTTGCCACCTTCACGCCGGCCATGCTCGCGACCTGGCTGCTGTTCGCGAGCGTGCCGCTCTGGATCGAGCGCGTCGGCCTCTACCAGTATCTCGGTGTCGAGATCCTGATCTTCACGATCTACGCGCTCGCCTACAATCTCGTGCTCGGCCATGCGGGTCTGCCCTCGTTCGGGCATGGCGCGTTCTTCGGAATCGGCGCCTATGGCTTCGGCCTCGCGCAGTTCCACCTCGCGTCGAATCTGTGGCTCTGCCTGGCGGCTGCCGCCCTTGCGGCATCGCTCGGCGGCGCGCTCGTGGCCCTCTTCATCTCGCATCGGCGCGGCATCTACTACGCGCTGATGACCATCGCTTTCGGCCAGATCTTCTGGTTCATCGCCATCAAGGCGCACAGCATCACCGGCGGCGAGGATGGCCTGCTCAAGATCGCGAGACTGCCGGCATCGATCGGCATCGCGGCATTCGATCTCCGCTCCAATGTCGCGCTCTACTACTTCGTCCTCGCGGTCTTCGTGGCCGTGTCGCTGCTGCTGTGGCGACTCGTCCACTCGCCGTTCGGGCGCGTGGTCAAGGCGATCAAGCAGAACGAGATGCGCGCGCGCTTCATCGGCTACGACGTGTGGCGATACAAGGCCGCCGTGCTGATCCTGTCGGCGGGTCTGTCGGGACTCGCCGGCGGCTTGTTCGCGATGGCCCAGGCCTCGGCCTTTCCCGATGTCATGAGCCTGCACTACTCGGGATATGTCGTCATGATGACGCTGGTCGGCGGCGGCCTGGTCTCGTTCTGGGGGCCGGTCATCGGAGCGATCGTCTTCTTCCTCGCCCGCGACGTGATCGGCGCGGTCACGACCGGCTGGATGCTGTGGTTCGGCCTCTTCTTCGTCGCGCTGGTGCTGTTCAAGCCTGAAGGCATCGCCGGCCTGTTTCCAGGCGCCGCGAACGGGACGCGCAAGACTCGTGCGGCCCGCGCGCCGTCGTCCGAGCCGCAAGCGAGATGAGCGATGGCGCTGTTCGAAGCTGACGCGCTGCATCTGAGATTCGGCGACCGTGTGGTGCTGGAGAATATTTCGCTCAGCTTCGAGGCTGGCCGGCTCTCCGGCATCATGGGTCCGAACGGCGCCGGCAAGACCACCTGCTTCAACGTGCTGACGGGCCGCTACAAGCCAGATCGCGGGCGCGTGTTGCTCGAGGGGCGCGACATCACGGGTCGGCCGCCGCAGGAGATCGCCCGCCTCGGCGTCGCCCGCTCATTCCAGATGATGAGCCTGTTCGACGAGTTCACGGTGTTCGAGAACATCGCGATCGCGCTCCCGGCAATTCGTGCGCGCGGCCGCGACGTGATCGGCCAAGCCTATGCCGATCCTGCGTTGCGTGCCGAGGTCGAGGACATTCTCGACAAGATCGGCCTGGCCGACCGGGTCGACGACGCGGCCAAGGCGCTGCCCTACGGTTCGCGGCGCGCGCTCGAGATCGGCGTCGCGCTCGCCTGTCGCCCCAAGCTGCTGTTCCTCGATGAGCCGACGGCCGGTCTGGGCAGCGACGGACGTGCGCGGCTCGCGGATCTCGTGCGCAAGCTCAAGGGCATCCTCACGATCGTGATCATCGAGCACGACATGGAGTTTCTGTTCGCCCTCGCCGACGAGATCTCCGTCATCCATTGGGGTCAGGTGATCGCCCGCGGCACGCCGGCTGAACTCAAGGCCAATCCCTGGGTCGAAAACTCCAAGCTAGGCCGGCTCGCCTGATGCTCGAGATTGCCGCCATCGACACCTTCTATGGCGAGACGCAGGCGCTGTTCGGCGTGTCGCTATCCGTCAATTCGGGTGAGGTGTTGGCACTGCTCGGCGCCAATGGTGCGGGCAAGACGACGGTGCTGCGCTCGATCCTCGGTTTGACGCGCGCGCGCCGCGGCGACATTCGTTTCCAGGGGCGCTCGATCACGGCAAGCGCCACCCACGAGATCGCCCGCGCGGGTATCGGCTGGGTTCCGGACGACCGCCGTTTGTGCCCGACCCTCACGGTGGCGAAGAATCTGGCGCTTGGCGAGAAGCGCACCGCCTTCCGCGCGTGGTCGATGGCCGAGGTGACCGATATCTTCACGCCGCTCAACTATCTGCTGACGCGCGAAGCGGAGACGCTCTCGGGCGGCGA
>JANNTF010001179.1:0-10222 GCA_031403455.1 Alphaproteobacteria bacterium
GGTCCGCGCGAGGGCGGAACAACTCACCGTAGAGAAGCGATGGGCGAAGGCGCGCGACAAGGACATGCTGGAACGCGAGACTCGCGTGGCGCAGGTGAAGCGTATCGCGCTCAAGGAGATCCTTGCCGCTCTCGCGGCCGAGGGGCTGTTTCCGCCGGCGCCGAGTGCCGCGGCGGATGGTCAGAATTCGTCCGACGTGCTGCTCGTGCGCATCACCGCCATCGATCTGGAGAGTGGCGAGGCGCTTGCGTCGCCGGTCGAATGGCTGCGCGCCGGCGGCGTTCCGCGTCTGCGACTCAACCGCTTCGATGCGGGCAGCCTCGAGGTCGGCGCGCGCGCGCTGGTGCGGATCGGCGAGCGACGCGGGATGTCGTGGCGTGCGCGGCTGCTGCGGCGCGCACCCGATCTGCCGGAACGGATCGTCGGTGTCGTGCGGCGCAGTGCGGCCGGACGAATCATCGAGTCCGTCGACAAGCGCCAGCGACTCGAATTCGCGCTCACCGGCGACGGCAGCGAGGACGTCGACGACGGCGAATTGGTGATCGCCACGCCGCTGGCCACGCGCCGCTTCGAGCGACCCAATGCCCAGTTGCTGGAGCGTCTGGGCTCGGCGACTGCGCCGCGCGCCGCCAGCGCCATAGCGGTGGCGTTGCATGAGATCCCCGTCGCCTTCACGCCGGCGACGCTCGAGGAGGTCCGCCGCGTCAAACCAGCGACGGCAGAAGGCAGGCTCGATCTGCGCACGCTGCCGCTGGTCACCATCGACGGCGCCGATGCGCGGGATTTCGACGACGCCGTCTTCGCCGAAGAGATCCCGGAATCGGGTGGCGGCTGGAGGCTGGTGGTGGCGATCGCCGATGTCGCTTGGTACGTGCGGCCCGGCAGCGCCCTGAACGGCGACGCGCAAGCTCGCGGCAACTCGGTCTATTTTCCCGACCGCGTCGTGCCGATGCTGCCCGAGCGCCTGTCGAACGATCTCTGCTCGCTGCGCCCCGATGAAGACCGCCCCGTCCTGGTCGCCGAGCTGCGCATCGATCGCGAGGGCCAGCTGCAATCGCATCGCTTCTCGCGGGCCACGATGCGTTCAGCGGCGCGTCTCACCTATGAGCGGCTGCAGGCTTGGGCCGATGGCGATCCCCAGGCCATTCCCGTCGCGCTTCACGGTGCCGTGAAGTCGCTCTACGACGCGTTTCGCGCGCTCGCCGCGGCGCGGTTGGCGCGCGGCACGCTCGATCTGGATATCGCGGAACGCGAGGTGAAGCTCGATGGCGACGGCAACGTGACATCGATCGCGCCACGCGCCCGGCTCGATGCGCATCGGCTGATCGAGGAATTCATGATCCTCGCCAATGTCGCGGCCGCCGAGACTCTGGAGCAACGTCGGCAGGGATGTCTCTACCGCGTCCACGACCAGCCGAGCCCCGAACGGCTCGACGGCTTGCGTGAAGCGCTGGGGACCTTGGGGTACCGCTTGGCCAAGGGGCAGGTGATCAGGCCGGCGCTGCTTGCGGCGGTCCTGCACTGGGCGGCGGGCAAGCCGTCCCAGACGCTCGTGAATGGCCTCGTGTTGCGCAGCCAGGCGCTCGCCGTCTACAGCCCGGACAATCTCGGACATTTCGGGCTCGCGTTACCCCGCTACGCGCACTTCACGTCGCCGATCCGGCGCTATGCCGATCTTGTCGTGCACCGCGCGTTGATCGACGCGCTCGGGCTCGGCGCCGGCGGCACCGCGCTCGCCCATGAGGCGCTGGTGGGACTCGGCGAAACGGTGTCGCGCGCCGAACGACGGGCTCAGGCTGCCGAACGCGCGGCGATGGACCGTTATGTCGCAGGCTTCCTGCGCGATGAAATCGGCGCCACGTTCGCCGCCCGGATCTCCGGCCTCCATCGCGCCGGCGTGTTCGTGACGCTGCAGGACAGCGGCGCCGATGGGCTGGTCCCGATGTCGAGCCTGCCGGGCCGCGGCTGGACTCTGCACGCCGCGGGCCACCAGCTCGACGGACCGCAGCAGCGTCTGGCGCTGGGCGACCGAATCGCGGTGCGGCTGATGGCGGTGACGCCGATCACCGGCGCCCTGCGGTTCGAACTCGAAGGCCTGGCGACCGGTCCGCGGCAGGTCAAACATGCGCCGACGCGGTCACGCCATCCGCGCGGAGTTCCGCGCCGCCGTCGGTGATCTATTGCGGATTTTTCAGGGGGTTTTCATCACTTCAAGGCGTATGTTCCAACCAATCCATGAATGCCGAGACGCCTCCCTCTCCTGACGTGGTCACCGCGCAACCCGGTCGCTGGGTCGACGCCATGTGGCGCGGCGTTCGCAGCCGTTGCCCACGCTGCGGTCAGCGCGGGCTGCTCGATGGGTTTTTGACGGTGCGGTCACATTGCTCCCATTGCGAATTGCCGTTCGACGAATACCGGGCCGATGATGCACCGCCCTATTTCACCATCTTCATCGTTGGGCACATCGTGGTGCCATGCGTCCTGATCAGCGAGCGCTGGATGGCGCCAGCTCTCTGGATCCAAGCCGCGATCTGGGTGCCCTTCACATTGCTTCTCACGCTCCTGCTGTTGCCCCGCGTAAAGGGCGCGGTGATCGGCTGGCAATGGGCCGCCGGGATCAAGGGATCATGACTCTGTCGTCACGTGCGCCACGTCGCCCGCTGTGGGCTGGTCTTCTCGCGCTCGTTGCGGCGTGCGGCGGTCCGACCGCCGTCGAGGAGCGCGGCTCGGTGCAATTGCCCGGCCAGGCACGGCGCGTCTTGACGACGGCGCTCGACCAAATTCAAGACCGCTATGTGCGCCCGCTCGATGTCGGGGCGCTGGTCGAGTCGGGTCTTGCCAGCGTCGCACGGGTCGACACCGCGCTTCACATGCGCCGTAACGGCGATACGCTGGAGATCGAAGGCGGCGGGGGCGATATCTCGCGCGTCAACGCGATCGCCCCCGGCGCCGCCGCTTGGGGCAACGCGACTGTCATCGCACTCGAGTCGGCTCGCGCCCGGTCGGCGACGCTGCGCGAATTGTCGGCGGAAGCCACCTACAAGCTGTTTCTCGACGGCGCATTGAAGAGCCTCGACTCCTACTCGCGCTACAACACGCCAGAATCGGCGCGCGAAGAACGCGCGCAGCGCGAGGGCTTCGGCGGCATCGGAGTCACGATCGATACCGAGGCGGGCGAAGTCCGGATCGCCAATGTGATGGACGAGTCGCCCGCGTCGCGCGCCGGCCTCCTGGTCGACGATCGGATCGTGACCATCGAGGGTGAGACGACAGCGGGCATGACGACGCGCGACGTGATCCGCCGTCTGCGTGGCACGGCCGGCGCGCCCGTCTCGATCGAAGTGACGCGCGCCGCCCTCGTGCAGCCGCTGCGTGTGGCCCTGGTGCGCGCGCATATCGTGCCGCAGACCGTCGCCTATCGCCGAGTCGGTGACGTCGCGCATATCCGGATCTCCGGGTTCAACCCGAAAACCACCGAAACCCTGGTCGATGCCGTGCGTCGCGCGGAGTCGGAGATCGGCCCGCGCTTCGCGGGGATCGTCCTCGATTTGCGCAACAATTTCGGCGGCTATCTCGACCAATCCATCTACGTCTCGGATCTGTTCCTGCCCGAGGGTTCGATCGTGAGCACGCGCGGCCGCCATCGGGCGCTGACTCAGGAATCCTTCGCGCGACGCGGCGATATCGGGGAGAGGATCCCCTTGGTGGTTCTCATCAATGGCAATTCTGCTTCGGCGTCGGAGATCGTGGCCGCGGCGCTCCAGGATCACAATCGCGCGGTCGTGATCGGGACCAATTCTTTCGGCAAAGGCTCGGTTCAATCGATCCTGACCCTTCCCAATGAGGGGGAGATCGTCCTGACGTCGGCGCGCTTCCACGCTCCGTCGGGCTATGCGCTCGCGGAACTCGGGGTCCTGCCCCATCTCTGCACCAGCGGCGGCCGTGACGGCGTGCCAGCCCTACTTGACCAGCTGCGCAGCGGCCGCTTCGTCGATCGCGCGGCTGCGGCACGCTGGCGCACCGTCGGTGCGGATGATTCCGAAGGCCGGCGTCAGCTGCGGAGCACGGTCTGTCCGGCGGATACGGCCGATCGGGATAGCGACCTGGACCTGGCCAAGAGCATCCTGGCGGATCGCAATCTTCATGCGGCGGCGCTGGCGAGCACGGCCACCCTGGCGACCGCCCGATAGCAGGATCTATCCGGCTGACGTCAGTCGAGCCGGCTCCATCGCTTGACAGGCGGGCGGCGGCTTGTATGTTCCGGCCCCGTTCCATTGACTGTTGAACCGAGGCCATCATGGCGAAGTCCAAGCAGATGCTCATCAAGATGATCAGCACCGCCGACACCGGGTACTTCTACGTCACGAAGAAGAACCCCAAGACGACGACCGAGAAACTGACGCTGCGCAAGTTCGACCCCGTCGCGCGCAAGCACGTCGAGTTCAAGGAATCGAAGATCAAGTAGACGCACGCGCGAAGCGTCCCGACGCGATCGCGCCGGCGCGTGGGACCCGGCTGTCCGCGGAGGTCAACTGCGCTCAGCCGCCGATTTCAGGACGCCAGGGCGTCCTTTGAACCCGTTTCTTCGCCGGCGCATGCGACCCTGTTGCGGCCCGCGCGTTTGGCGGCGTAGAGCGCGGCATCGGCACGCTGCAGCAAATCGGCCGCGCCATCATTGCTGGTCCCGATCACGGCAATGCCGATGCTGATCGTGATGGGGAGTTCCAGCCCCTCTGAATCCATACGCGCAGGCGCCACGGCGATTTTGCGTCGAAGGCGCTCCGCCACGGTCGTCGCGACATCGAGGCTGGCATCAGGCATGGCGACGACGAACTCCTCGCCACCCCATCGGGCAACCGTATCGAAGCTGCGGACATGCTGCTGCAACCGGTTCGCTACGACGCGGATCACCTCATCGCCGATCGCGTGCCCATGGGAGTCGTTGACGCTCTTGAAGTGATCGATGTCGACCATGAGCAACGCGAGCGGTTTCGCATTCTTGCGCGCGTCCGCCAGCAAGCCATCGAGATGGCGACTGAGATAGCGGCGGTTGTGCAGGCCGGTCAGACTGTCCGTCAATGCCGCCGCGACGTTCTGCTCCAAGGTCGCACGCAAGCGATCCTGGTAGCGCCGCCGCCGCACCTGGGTGCGCACGCGCGCCAGCAATTCGTTGCGATCGATCGGATGCACGAGATAGTCGTTGATCCCGATGTCCAAGGCGCGGGCGAGGCGCTCATGATCGCCTTGCTCGATGAGAGCGAGGATCGGCAACCCGCGGGTCTTGGCCTGCCCCCGGATCCGCGCGCAGAGCCGCAGCCCATCGGCGTCGCGCAGCAAGAGACTCACGATCACGAGATCGAAATCCTGGTCGGCCAACACCGCCAACCCACCCTCCGGATCGGTCGCAATCTCCACCGTGTCTCCATCCGAGGCGAGCGCGCGCCGGATCCGGTCGATGTGGGTCGCGTTCTCGTCGATGACGAACACGCGCGCGCTCTCCGCCGAATCCTCGTTGCCGCTTCCCGATAGCCCGCCCGGATCCAGTTGCAGATTGGTGATCTGGCGCAACCGCCATTCATCGGCGAGCATCTTGAGGCGCACGAGCGAGCGGATCCGCGCATAGAGCGCCACGTCATTGACCGGCTTCGTCAGGAAATCGTCCGCGCCCACTTCGAGACCGCGCACGCGATCCTCGGACTCGGACAATGCGGTCACCATCACCACGGGAATGTGCCGGGTCCGGGCATCGGCCTTGAGCCGTCGGCAGCATTCGAACCCGTCCATGCCGGGCATCATCACATCGAGAAGAATGATATCGGGCGGACTCTCGCCCGCGAGCTTGAGCGCCTCGGCTCCGCTCGAGGCGGTCAATACTTCGAAATACTCGGACGTGAGTCGCGCCTCGAGCAATTTCACGTTGGGCGCCAGATCGTCGACGACGAGAACGCGCGCTGTCATGACCGAACTAGCCCCATAACCAAACGAAGAAATGCATCAGTTCAGGAAACGCTCGACCGTCTCCAGAAATTTCGTGACCGAGATCGGCTTGGCGATATACGCCTCGCATCCGCCCTGGCGAATCTTCTCCTCGTCACCCTTCATCGCGAACGCCGTGACGGCGATGACCGGAATTCCACGCAAATCGGGATCCTCTTTCAGCCATTTGGTCACTTCGAGACCCGAGATCTCGGGCAATTGGATGTCCATCAGGATGAGGTCCGGGCGATGGTCACGCGCCAGCTTCATCGCCTCCAGGCCATCCTTGGTCTGAAGCGTATCGTAACCATGCGCCTCAAGAAGATCGTGGAAGAGCTTCATGTTGAGGTCGTTGTCTTCTACGATCAGCACGGTCTTCGACATTTTGGCCTTCCGCGGCAAGAGAACCGCCAACTATTCGCAAGGGCTCACTCGCCCGCGGGGTGCGGCCGGACAGTTATGAATGCCCCCATCCGCAGCCCCTTTGTGACTTATATTTCCTTAACAATTGGTAACTTTTAGCCTGATCCATGGCAACCGAAGAAGCCCTCCGCATCGGAATCGACCTTGGCGGCACGAAGATTGAAGCCATAGCGCTGGATGGCAGCGGACGCGAGCGGCTTCGACGCCGGCGCGACACGCCCCGGGGCGCTTACGAAGCGATCGTGGCCGCCATCGCCGCGCTCGTGCGCGAGGTGGAGCAGGAGCTGCGTGCCAAAGGCAGCGTCGGCGTGGGAATCCCCGGCGCGATCTCGCCCGCCACCGGTCGCGTGAAGAATGCGAATACCGCCGAACTGAACGGTCAGGCGCTCGATCGCGATCTCGCCGCCTTGCTCGGCCGCCCGGTCCGTTTGGCCAATGATGCGGATTGCTTCGCCCTGTCCGAGGCGGTCGACGGAGGCGGACATGGCGCGCGCAGCGTGTTCGGCGTGATTCTCGGCACCGGCGTCGGCGGCGGTCTGGTCTTCGAAGGCCGGCTGATCGGCGGACCGAACAGCATCGCCGGCGAATGGGGCCACAATCCCCTCCCATGGCCACGTGATGACGAACGCCCTGGCCCGATTTGCTCGTGCGGCCGTCACGGCTGCATCGAGGCATTCCTGTCGGGCCCGGGATTTGCGCAAGACCACGCACTTCGAACGGGCGAGCGGTTGAAAGCGGTCGAGATCGCGGCGGCAGCGGTGGCCGGTAATCCCGCTGCGATGGCCAGCGTGGAGATCTATGTCGAGCGGCTTGCCCGCGCGCTCGCGACGGTGATCAACATCTTCGATCCGGAGGTGATCGTACTTGGCGGCGGCATGTCCAACCTCGCGGCCATCTACGAGCGCGTTCCCGTGCTCTGGAAAGAGCGCGTCTTCTCCGATCAGGTAGACACCAGACTCAGCCCGCCCGTGCACGGCGATTCGAGCGGCGTACGCGGCGCCGCCTGGCTGTGGCCACCGCGCGCCGCGTGAACCATCAGCATTGCGGCCGCGGCACAGCGTCGAGCCGCTCCAGGCGGGCCTTGATCGAGAATTCCTGGTAGTCGAACAGGAAATCGAGGCCGACGCCGTTGGTGAACAGCCTCATGCTGGTTTCATACTCGGGCTCGCTGCCGCGCTGATCATCCGTCCGGAAGAACGCGAGGCGCACGCGCGAGGACGGCGCGGTCAACAATTCGGCGGCGATGCGCTTGTCCGGGGCGCCCGCTTCGGCAACCACGGGCGGCGCCATCACCGCATTGACGTCCATTGCGCCATCGACGGTCGCGCCGTCGAATACCAAGCGTGAGAAACTCCGCTCGCCGAGCTTCATCCGGTCGATCAGCTGAAGCGTGTGCTCCGTCGGAAACATCGTCCCTGGCGGCAGCTCCAGCACTTCATTCTCGGGCTCGGTGAACACGGCCTTGCCGCCCTTGCCTGTCCCGGCAAGCGTTGCACGTCCGCGTAGTTCGTCGGCGACCTCGCCATTGCGCAGCGTGCGCATGGTGAACCGGTAGCTCAAACCGTCGCGCGCCTCCCAGCTGGAGAAGGTGATGTCGTTGTCCATCGACTCGCCATCGGCGTCGAACACCCGAAAGCGCATGCGCTGAGCCATCGTCCAGCCATCGCAGGTCTCTTGCCAATCCACCGACATGGCGCCGTCGATCGCCGAGACCCCGGTGATCTTCGCGGCGCCAAGCGAGAGCGAGTAGGCCGCGCGATGCGGCGCCAACACCGCCTCGGCGGCGTGGGCCGCCAAATCAAATGCCGCAATCCCAACCAGGACCACGACGCCGAAGAACCGCCTTGCCATGTCGAACTCCGCCCAAGCCGGGAAACGCGCTACTTGGCCGCTGAATGTGGCAGCGTGCCGATCCTCCCAACATAGACCGGCCCTGGAACTCCGCCATGACGATTCGCTTCCCACGCATGCTGCGCGCCTCCCCGGCCGATGCGCGGCGCTACGCACCTGCTGCCGTAGCGGACGAATGGGCGGTGACCGGCACATTCCGTTTCGAGCACCGAGATCCGGCGAGTCTCATGGGGCATGAACGCCAGGCGTTCAAAGCGAGCTGGCTCGGCCTCGCGAGCTTCCGGCCGGGCTCTCTGGTCGCGGTAGTCGACATCACACCCGACCTGCTGGACCAGCTCGCGCGGCGCCTTGCGGCACATCTGCTCGACGCGTGGCAGGCACCCGATGCCAGCCTTGCGGTCGACGTCGCACGCGCCGAGATCGAATTCGCGCTGTCGTTGAGCCACCATCCAAGCGGCACGATCCTCGCGCTGGAACGCGAATTCAACGAGCAGGGTCTGATCGAAACGACGCGGGTCGTCGCCGGCGACTAGGCGCGCCGGCGCGTGCGGACCAATGCCGCTCAGGTCTTCTTCTTTTCCTGCGGCAACTCGAGCCGTATGTGGAGTTCCTTGAGGCGCGCGGCATCGACCGCATTGGGCGCCTGCATGAGGAGATCGATCGCCTGCTGGTTCATCGGGAAAGCGACGATTTCACGGATGTTCGGCTCATCGGCCAGCAGCATCACGATGCGGTCGATTCCGGGCGCCGAGCCGCCATGCGGCGGCGCGCCGAACTTGAATGCCGTCAGCATGCCGCCGAAACGGCTTTCGACTTCTTCCTTGCCGTACCCGGCAATGGCGAAGGCCTTGTACATGATCTCCGGCAGATGGTTGCGGATGGCGCCGGAGGAGAGCTCGGTGCCGTTGCAGACGATGTCGTATTGAAACGCCTTGATGGTCAGCGGGTCCATCGTCTCGAGCGCTTCGAGACCGCCCTGCGGCATCGAGAACGGGTTGTGGCTGAACTCGATCTTGCCGGTGTCCTCATCGCGCTCGAACATCGGAAAATCGACGATCCAGCAGAATCGGAAGGCATTCTTCTCGAGCAGATCGAGTTCGTCGCCGAGCCGCTTGCGCGCCGCGCCGGCAAGCTTCGCCGCCTGCGCGACCTTGCGATCCGCCGCGAAGAATACGGCGTCGCCGTCCCCCACCCCTGCGGCCGCCTTGAGCCGCGCGAGTTGATCGGCATCCAGGAACTTGGCGATCGGCCCCTTCGCCGCGCCGCCTTCGAACACGATGTACCCCAGCCCGGGCGCACCTTGTTCCTGTGCCCAGCCGTTCATCTTGTCGAAGAAGCTGCGCGGCCGCTCCGCAGTCCGGGGCGCAGGGATGGCGCGCACGGCGCCGCCAGACGCGACGATCTTCGCGAACACCGAGAATTGCGAACCCGCGAAGACGTCACTGACGTCCGCGATCACCAGCGGATTGCGCAGATCGGGCTTGTCCACCCCGTATTTCAGCATCGCCTCGTCGTAGGGAATGCGCGGAAACGGCGCCGGCGTCACCATACGACCACGCGAGAACTCCTGGAACAGGCCGCCCAGCACGGGCTCGATCGCCGCGAAGACGTCGTCCTGCGTGACGAAGCTCATCTCGAAATCGAGTTGGTAGAACTCGCCGGGACTGCGATCCGCGCGCGCATCCTCATCGCGAAAGCACGGTGCGATCTGGAAGTAGCGATCGAATCCGGAAACCATCAGCAGCTGCTTGAACTGCTGCGGCGCCTGCGGCAGCGCGTAGAATTTTCCAGGATGGAGCCGCGACGGCACCAGGAAATCGCGTGCGCCCTCGGGACTGGAGGACGTCAGGATCGGCGTCTGAAACTCCATGAAACCCTGCTCGATCATGCGCCGACGGATGCTGGAGATGACCGCCGAACGCAGCACGATGTTGCGGTGGATCTTCTCGCGCCGGAGATCGAGGAAGCGGTA
>JANNTF010001180.1:0-5979 GCA_031403455.1 Alphaproteobacteria bacterium
GACTGGACGACGCGTTGCGCCGAACGGGGATCGGGGTCGTCGTGTCCGAGCTTGAAGAGATTACGGGCGGCGTCTGGCCGCATCACCGTATTGCGTTGAAGCTTGTCGATCAGTGCTTCGCGCTGCACCTGATTCTGCGCCTGCAGATCCATGTCCGTCATACGGAGTACCTGCTCCAGATTGGGACGGCTCAGCAGCGTTCGCTGCATGATTTGGACCTGTTGATCCACGTTGGGCCGGATCGCAATTCCCTGCAGAAGGGGCGCGAGCAACGTGTCCGTATCGACATAGATACGTGCTTCAGCGGAGTATTTGTTGGGAACAACGGACACAACCGCCCAGCCGCAGAGGCAAACGAACCACGCTACCAGCATGCCGGCCCACCGCCGACGCCAGAGGGAATCCAGATACCCCATCAGGACTTCGCGTACGTCACCCATGACCCAACCCTTTCGCGGCACCAGTCGTGCCGGTCATCTCAGCGACAACAGAACGTTCCATGTGCCAGAACGCTTCCTGAATCGCGACGGCAACTATACCGCGAGGTTCCTAACCCAAATATTGATCGATGGGGTTACACCGCGGGCCCGCCGCCGGGTGCCCAAGCCTGACGGCTAGGTCAGAACCACGCTTGCGGGATGATCAACACGTCGCCCGGCAGTACATCCACATTCGCTGAGACATCGCCATCTTTGATCAGATCCGCGAGGCGAAGACGATACGATTGCTCCTTGCCGCCGCCGTGGCGCACGATGACCGCGCGGTTTCCTGCTGCGAACTGGGTCAATCCCCCGACTTGAATCATGACGTCCAACACCGTCATGTTCTCACGAAACGGAATGCCCTGCGGTCGCGCTGCTTCTCCGACGACACGAACCTGTTGAGCGAACGGGCCAACGAAGCCCGTGACGATCACGGTGACGATCGGATCCTGGACATATTTGTTCAGCAGCTTCTCAACATCGCGCGACAATGCGGTCGGAGTCTTGCCCGCTGCCTGCAGATCGTCGATCAGGGGTACTGAAATCCGCCCGTCCGGACGGACCGGAACGGAAATGGTGAGATCTGGATTGCGCCAGACATATACCGTGAGGTTGTCGTTGGGCCCGATCAGGTAATCCGGACTGGTGGGCGGCGGAACGCCCGGCCGCTGTTGTGCCGCCGGAAGCTGGGATTGCGCGCCAGTCAACGTGTCGCAGGCCACGAGGCTCGTCAGGGCGAAGACGGCTGAGATCACCTTCAGTGAAGCGTGCATAGGATTCACCCTCTTTTCCTCATAGCTGGAGCAACCTAAAGAAGCGCGAGCCTACACGAAGTATGTCTGTCAGGCGAGAGGTTTCCGGCTAAAAGACCATCGAAAACACGGTGTTGGAGGGAAATCTTACGAGCTAATGCAGAGGAGTGCCGCGCGAAAATCACCCGCTCGCCGCAAAATTGTGGCTGAGGGTCGGCGGCCGACACGAAGGGTTTGGGCATGAGCTGTGACGACACGCGCTGACAAACGCGAGCGTGCCGGCGCAAATACCTACCGTAGTTCGCAGGCCTCATCACGCGAAGGTACACAAGATTAGTCTTTGTCCAGTAAACATCGGCAGATTGAACTGGTTCGCAGATGAATTTGATCTGATCCCGCATGAAACGAATCCTCCAACAAACGTCACGGCGTTTCGCCGTCCTCGCCGCTTCGGATTTCCTGTGGCTGCTCGCATTTTTCTATGCCGGCGCAACGGTGATCTTCAGCGCGTTCAGTGAGCGCGAGTTGCTGCTGTCTTCCGTCCTGGCGGCGGCGTTCTCGCTCGTCGTGTTCTTCTCACTGGGCCTTTACGGCCGCGACACGATCTACAGCGAGCAGGCCTCGACCTCTCGGTTGCTGACGGCTGGCTTGCTCGATTTCACGGTCTTCTATTTCGCGCTTGTCGTCGGCTTCAAGCTCGAGCAGGGCGGACGCGCCTACCTCAGCCTGTTCGTCGCCGTCATGGCCGGGCATGCGGCGGTCTTCGCCGCGCGCCTGTTGTTCCTGAAGACATTCGACTTGCCTTTCATGCGCCGCGCGTTGCTGGTGGTGGGATGCGGCACTCGGGCGGCCCGGTTTCGGGAGTTTGTGGAACGCAAGCTGCGCCACGAGGTGCGAATCCTCGGTCATCTCCGTGTCACCGCTGATGAAGTGTCCGGCGTTGGCACAGTTCTGAGTGACTGCTCGGGCCGGGACCCCGATTTCGAGAAGCTTGCGACCGAACTGGGCGCGGACGAGATCGTCGTCGCCCTCGATGATCAGCGCGGTATGCCGATCGATCGATTGCTGGACTGCAAGACCAGCGGTGTGCGCGTGCGCGACGACGTCATGTTTCTCGAAGACGAGGTCGGATATATCGATACCACCGTCGTCACCGCGGGGTGGTTCGTTTTCCGCCCGGGCTTTGCGCGCAGCGAGATGTTTTTGGTCGTCAAGCGCATTTTCGACGTGGTCGTGAGCCTGGGATTGCTGTTTTTCACACTGCCGATCGCGGCCGTCGCGGCGGCGATGATCAAGCTCGAAAGCCGTGGCCCGATTTTTTACCGGCAAGAGCGGGTCGGCCTGGATGGGCGACTGTTCTCGGTCGTGAAATTTCGATCGATGCGCGTGGATGCCGAGAAGGACGGTCCTCAATGGGCCGCCAAGAAGGACAACCGGATCACCCGGATCGGTCAGATTCTGCGCAAGAGTCGGATCGACGAGATTCCGCAGGTGCTGAACGTCCTGAAGGGCGACATGAGTTTTGTCGGCCCGCGCCCGGAACGGCCGGTGTTTGTCCAGGAGCTCACCAGCGAATTGCGCTTCTATCAACAGCGCCACCGGCTCAAACCTGGCATCACGGGCTGGGCGCAGATCAACTACCCTTACGGCGCCTCGATAGCGGATGCGCGCGAGAAGCTGTCCTTCGACCTCTACTATGTAAAGAACGCCAGCGTTTTCCTGGACATGCTGATCATCCTGCAGACTGTCCGGGTGATCTTGTTCCCTTCGGGCGCGCGGTGAGTAGTTGATGGGCGTAGCTTCGTGGAGCCACGGCATCTGCGCGCTCGCCTACGGTGCTCTGGCCGCGGCTTTGTTCCTTGGTGGCCCGCAGACCAGGGCCCGGCAGATGCTCGGACTCACGGTCGCGCTGATTGCCGCGTGGGCCGCCTCCGTGGTCGTCGATGCTCGTTTGACATTCAATGCCGATCTCGATGAGTGGATGGAGCTCGCGCGTACCATCGGGATCATCGGGTTCACGATCTTTCTCATCCGCCGGTCATTTCCGGCGCAGGGTTTGGGCGTTGCATTCGAAGCCGCCCTGGCTGTGCTGGCGCTCGCATGGGCGGCGGTCCTGCTTGCCGGCGGGGTCGTGTTCGGTGCGCAAGCGATCGACCTGGTTCGTCTGTCCAGCGCAGTATTCGGCCTGATCTGCCTGGAGAATCTGGTTCGCAACACCAATCCGGAGCGGCGGTGGTCGATCAAGTTCGGTGCCACCGGCTTGGGCCTCATCCTGGCCTATGATCTGGTTCTCCACCTCGTGGCAGCGCTCTTCGGTCGCGCGGACGTGGATCTCTGGGCCGCACGCGGCCTCGTCGATGCCTTCGCGGTTCCGCTCCTGCTGGTTTCGGCGGCACGCAACCCGAATTGGAGCATCAACCTCCACGTCTCGCGACAAGTGGTGTTCCACTCGGCGACGGCATTCGTCGCCGGGCTTGTCATCCTCGTGGTAGCGCTGGGCGGCTACTACATCCGCGCGACCGGCAATACGCTCGGCTCTTTCCTCCAAATCATCAGCGTGGCGCTTGCGGCGATCGGTGCCGCGCTGATCGTCACATCCGGCACCGTGCGCTCGCGGCTGCGAAATTTCATCGCGCAGAATTTCTTCAGCTACCGATATGACTATCGGCAGGAGTGGTTGCGATTCATCTCGACGATCGCGGCCGGCGACGAACTCGCGAATTTGCGCGTCCGCGCCATCGAGGCGATCGCCGATATCGTCGACAGCCCCGCCGGCGCGGTCTGGCTGGTCGATGACCGCTCCGACCAATTGGCGCCGGCAGGCGTTTGGAACATCCAGCACGTCCTCGGCGGCATGGCGCTGTCGGCGGCCGATCTCGGGGAATTGCTTGGCAAGGGCGAACCGATTACCGCGAAGGAGTTCGTTGCCGCCTTGCCTCAATCCGCTGCGGCGCTCCACGACAGTTTGAGCGGGTTCTGGATCATCGTGCCATTGGCCCATCGCAGCGTATCCGGTTTCGTGGCCCTGATGGCGCCGCGCGCGCCGCGTGAACTGGGTTGGGAGGATTTCGACCTGCTGAAGACGGTCGGCCAACAGGTTGCGAGCTATCTTGCCGAAGATGCAGCGCTGCGCGAGCTTGTCGAAGCGCGCCAGCTGGAGGACTTCAATCGCCGGTTCGCGTTCGTCGTCCATGACCTCAAGAACATGACAAGTCAGTTGCAGTTGCTGGTGCGCAATGCGGACCGGCATGGCGACAATCCCGAGTTCCAGAAGGATTTGCTTGCGACGGTGCGCAATGCAGTGGAGAAGATGACGAAGCTGCTCGAGCAGCTGAGCAGCAAGCGCCTGTCGGAGCCGATCGCAGCTGGCGTCTTGGCCGGCGTCGATCTTCATGACCTGCTATCGGACCTCTGTAGCCGCTGGCCGTCCGACATCATCAATATGCATGCGGTAGGAGAAGGCGTGGTTGTGCGGGGCGATCGTGACAAGCTCTCCGCGGCATTGAGCCACGTCATCCAGAATGCGGTCGAAGCGACCAGTGGTCATGGGCCGGTCGCCCTGCGCCTGCTGCGACGCGGCGAGGTCGCGGCCATGGAGATCGAGGATCAAGGCAAGGGAATGGACGAATCATTCGTTCGCGAGGAACTCTTCAAACCATTCCGGTCCACGAAGACCGCCGGCTACGGCATCGGCGCCTATCAGGCGCGCGAGTTGGTGCGTGAACTCGGCGGGACGCTGACGGTCGCAAGTCGGGTCGGGCAGGGCACTTTGGTTACCATTTCCATGCCTGTTATGCGCTCATGAACGGGAGACTTGCTGTGTCCCAAACGGGAGGCTTGGCGTGAGCAAGAAGCAGCGTGTCTTGCTGGTTGAAGACGATGTCGGTCTGCAGAGCCAGCTGCGCTGGGCGCTGGAGAACTACCAGATCAGCGTGGCGAGCGATCGCGCGTCTGCGGTGGCGGCATTTCGCGAAGATACCTCGCCGGTGGTGGTGCTGGATCTCGGGTTGCCGCCTGATCCCGATGGCGCGTCCGAAGGCTTGGCGTGCTTGCGAGAGATCCTCACAATTGCGCCCGAGACCAAGATCATCATCTCGAGCGGCAACGAGAACCGCGCCAATGCTGTCGAGGCGATCGCGTCGGGCGCCTATGATTTCTACGCCAAGCCGGTCGATATTGACGTGCTGACGATGATCATCGAGCGCGCTTTGCACCTCTATCAGCTGGAGGAAGAGGCGCGCCAGCGTGCAGCCACCGTGGGGGCTCCGCTCGCGGGCCTCATCACAAATGATCCGGGCATGTTCAAGGTCTGTCGATCGGTCGAGAAGGTCGCGCCGACCGGCGTGAGCGTGCTGCTCCTGGGAGAAAGCGGCACCGGCAAGGACGTGCTGGCGCGGGCGATCCACCATTTGAGCCCGCGCGCCGCGCGACCCTTCGTGGCGATCAATTGCGCGGCGATCCCGGAGAATCTGCTCGAGAGCGAGCTCTTCGGTCACGAGAAGGGGGCATTTACCGGGGCGATCAAGCAGATCGTCGGCAAGATCGAGACGGCCAATCGCGGCACGTTCTTCCTCGACGAAATCGGCGATCTGCCGCTGTCGCTGCAGGCGAAACTACTGCGGTTCCTGCAGGATCGAGTCATCGAACGGGTCGGCGGTCGCCAGCAGATCCCGGTGGATGTCCGCATTATCTCGGCGACCAACAAGAACATCCCCGATCTGATCCGGGATGGTCGCTTTCGAGAG
>JANNTF010001181.1:0-6336 GCA_031403455.1 Alphaproteobacteria bacterium
GAAACGCACGCGCGGGTTCACGAGACGCAGCGTCTCGAGGATGTTCAGCGTTGCGACCGCCACGCTCTCCATCGTCTCGACGGGTTGTGCGAAGGATAGCGCGACGGAGGACTGGCCGGAGAGATTGTAGACTTCGTCGGGCTCGATCCGATTCACGACCTGGAGCACGCTGCGAAAATCCAGGGGTGACACGGAGTGCAGCTCAACCCGGCTCGCCAACCCGAACGCCTCGAGCCCGGTCATGCGCGCCAGCTCCGCGTCCCGGGAGCTGCCGTGCACGACATAGCCGGACTCCAGCAGCTTCCTCGCGAGATAGGCGCCGTCCTGTCCGGTGATGCCGATGATGAGCGCGGTGCGGGCCATGTGAACCTAGAGCGGGAGTTGATTGAGGATGAAGGCCGCGGGATCGCGCCACATCCGGCGCTCGGCGGCGATTGCGGCGCGCCGCGCCACCAGGCCCTCGAGCAATGCGATCCAGCGCGATGTGGTCAGCGCGGCGGTATAGGGATACGCGGACATTCCCGCCGCCAATGCCGCATAGCGCTCGATGAAGAGGGTGAGCGCCGCTGCGATGTCGTCCGTCCCGTCGAAGCCGATCCCATAGGGACCGCAATATTCAGGCAATGCGCCGCTGCGGCGGAACAGGAGCGGCAGGCCGCACATCGCGCCCTCGACATGATGCGCGCCGCCGGGCTCGTTGATCGACGCGGTCAGATAGGCGTGGTGGCTACGGATCTCGGCCGCCAGCTTTTCGCCGTCCAGCGGCGCCACGAAGCGCACATTGCGCAGCATGGCGGTGGTCGGCGCATTGCCGACATAGGTGAGGCTGAACCGCGCCTGCCAGTGCGGGTCGTCGAGCAGCTGGTCGAGCCGGCGATAGACATCGAAGCCCTTGAGTTCATGCGCGCCCCAGTGATGCGTGACGAAGCGCATCGGTCCATCCCCGGTCCACGGCACGAATCCGTCGCGATGGAAGATCCGGGCATCGGCGCCGTTGTGGATCACGCTGTCCGAGCTGTCCCGTCGCCACACCGCCAGATCGCGCAGCCAGCCCGCGATGAAGACGGTGTGGTCGGCCGCGGCGTTGGCGAGCCGCAGCCGGAAGTTCATGCCGCGCGTGCCCTTGCGCTCGTCGCATTCGTTGATGCGATGAACGACGATCGTGCGCGGGTTGCGCCAGGCGAGATGGCGCAGCACGGCGCCCGCCGTGAATGTCACCAGCGGATTGCGCGCGCGCGGATCGACGATGATGACGGCGTCGGTGTCGGCCTCCAGCCGATGCGTCGCCAGATGGCCGCCGGCCGCGAGCGCATCGACCATCGATGCCACGAAGCGGTTGCCGCCGCCCCAGGGCCCGGCGAGAGCGCGGCAATTGATCGCGATTTTCACGGCGTCGCGCGCAATGCTGGAATGATCGTGCGGAACTGGTCGGCCATCGCGCGGGTCGAGATGCGCTCCTGCTCCAGCATGCGACGGCCTCGAGCGCCCATCGCCTCGGCCGCCGCGCGGTCGGCCAGGAGTTCGGCGATCGCGTCCGCCAGCGCGGCTGCATCTCCTGGCGCGACGAACCGGCATGCACGGTGACGCACCAGCATCTCCTTGTCCCAGCAGCCGCGATTGTCGGTCAGGATCACAGGCCGGCCGCTGGCCATCGCTTGCAGCGCGGCGCTCTGGCCGGAGGGTTGCATCGTATCGTGCAGGGGCACGACCACGAGCCGTGCGCGTTGCAGGCGTGCGCGCAGATCCTCGTCGCTGACGACCTGCCGGCGCCAGTCGCCGCGCGTCACGCGGATATTGGGCTTCTCGCAGATCACCGGAAGCGAGGTGATGATCTCGAGGGGCGGGAAATCCGGCCGCCATGAATCGACGAGCGTCGCGAAGTCGCGATTCCAGTCGTTGCCGACGCTGATCGCGATGTCGTCCGCGGAGTCGGGCGCGGGTCGCCAGAAATCGAGATCGACACCGAAGGTGAAATCGATGATCGCGATCCGTTCTCCCAACGCGGCGCGCAGCCAGCTCGCCTCGGGTTTCGACAGCACCGCAAGAGTCGCGCCGTCGAGGAGCCAGCGCAGCCACCGGAGACGGATCCGCGATGCGTCCGTCGGCACGAGCCCCATCGTCATGATCACGAGATTTTCGCGCACCGCGCCGAGTCGCCGCAGCATGGCCAGGGCGAAGCCGAGCGAGTGGGTCGTCGCCACGAGGCTGCCTTTGCCGCCCAGGCGCCGACGCTGCGCCAGCAGCCGGCCGACGATGCGCGCATGGAAATTCCCCAACTGCGCGAGCCGGTTCGCGATGCCCTCGGGCACCCGCGCGAAGGGACGATCGAGACCAAGATCGACCTCGTCCAGCATCGCGACCGGCGCGCGGTCGCGTGCCAGCTCCGCGTAGCCATAGAGGAACTCCGTTGGTCCCGATGCCGCGAATCGCTCGCGCCGTCCGGCCCGAAACAGAAAGACGGCCGCGGTCAACAGCCACCGCGCTTCATGACGCGGGGCGGCGCGCGAGAACCCGGGTCTGCAGGAACTCGACGAAACGCTCGCCCCAGCGGCGATCGAACGGGGCGACGAAGCGCTGCGCGGCGATCCTCAGCCGCGCGCCGCGTTCGCCGATCTCCCGCGGCGTCGCCAAGGTGGCGAGGGCCGCCGTGAGTTCGGCGTCACTGCGCGCCATGACCACGTCGGGCAGCGCGAAGAACTCCTCGAAATGATAGAGCGGGATGGAGTTGATGTTGCGCGTCGCGGCATCGCTCGGCGTCGGAAAGAAGCAGACCACCGGTTTGGCGTGCAGCGCGGCCTCCACGACGATCGTCGAGAGCGGCGAGACCACGACGTCGACATTCGCGAGCAGGTCATGCGCGTCGCGATAATCGGGCAAGGTGATCGCCGCCGCGTGTCCCTGACCGACCCGTTCCAGGATCTCGCGCATCGTCTCGTCGATCTTCACATGACGGAAGCGATGCGAGAGAAAACGCGCGCCACCGGCGCCGGCGCCACCCCAGGGATGCGGCCGATAGATGACGTTGAGGCGTGGCACGGCACCCGACTCGATCGCGGCATCGAGAGCGACGAGGGTGCCGAACTCGTCGGTCTGCGTGTTGGCGCCGGCGAAGAGCACGACGGCGCAGGCAGGATCGAAGGCGTAGCGCGCGCACAGCGCGGCGCGATCGAAGCGCGGCGTTTCGTGGAAGACGTCGAACTGCGCGGCGCCGAATGCGACGGCTCGTTCCGGCTTCATGCCGACGAAGCGGATGGCGTGGTCGCGCGTCTGGGGTCCCCAGACCAGGAGCCAATCGGGTTGACCGACGACCGCACGCTTGGTGCTGGGATTGTCCCAGGAGTTCATCACGACCACGCTGGGGATCGCGCGGCGCCGGCACTCGGCGACGATGTCGTTGATGAACAATCCCTCGAGCACGCTGGGATGCACGACGATGTCGGGTTTGACCCGGTTGAGCAGCGCCGCGAGCGCCAGGTTGGGGCGCCTGGCGAGCTTGGCGGTGATCCAGCGCAGGAAGAACGGCTCGATGCCCGGAAGCCCCGCGAGCGTCAGGAGCAGCGCCGCCTTCCAGCCGACCGCGCGGCGGCGGAACTGACGCAGCGCCCGCTCATGGCTGCCCGGACGCAGCTTGAGCTGGTCCGCGAACAGCACCCATCGCCAGATCTGCTGGCGCTCGAAATCGATGGCCAGCCGGATCCAAGGCGCGCCGAGCGTCAGGCTCGTCGGATCGAGCGACAGACGCTTGCCGCCATCGTCGGGAAACACGAAGAGCGTCTCGGCCGCTCGCGTGAGGGGCAGCAACGCCTCGCTCATCACGAAATGTCGACAGATGATGTTGTGATCGATGAAGACCAGGGCCTTCATGCGGACCGCGCGGCGGCCTGGCGTGCGAGAAAGAACTCGACCAGCGCGATGTCCCACTCGGTGTCGATGCTGATGTGCTCGCCCTCGATCACGAACGCGCCGTTGCGCCGCCCCTTGATCGAACGCTGCTCGACCAGACACTCGCGCGTGATCGCATAGGCGATGCCGTTGCGATGGTAGACCGGCGTGAGTTGCTGGCGCGCGATGATCTGCGCGCCGCGAGGGTCCCAGTATTCCAGGGCGCCATCGGTGATGGTGAGTTGCTTCAGCGGATGACCCTTGGAATCGGTGGCCGACATCGTCCACACCGAGTCCCATCCGCCCTCCACGAGCATCCGGATCGTCCCGGAAACCTGGGCAGGTTCACGCAGCGGCGACGTCGGTTGCAGCATCACGACGATGTCGTAACGCACGCCGTCGAGCGCCTCCATCGCATGCAGCGCATGGGTCAAGACGTCCCAATCGGCGATGCGATCGCCCGAGATGGAGTCCGGTCGCATGAACGGCGCATCGAGTCCCGCGGCGCGCGCGACCCGCGCGATCTCGTCATGGTCGGTGGAGACCACGCGGCGATCGATTTCCGCGACCGCGCGCGCCACGTCGCCGGCGAGAGCGACGAGCGGGCGTCCCGCGATGGGGCGCAGGTTCTTCAGCTTGATGCCCTTGCTGCCGCCGCGGGCGGGAACGACCGCGAGGACACGACGATCTGCGATCATGGCGGCGATTCCATCGGTCGAAGAATCTGATACAGGCAGTCGGCGCGGCCCGTCGACTCCAGCCAGCTGGTCCACAGCCCGTCCATCGCGCGGTCGATGGACGGCAAGGCGATGCGTCCCTTCGGGCGGCGGTCGCGCAGCCACTGCATCGCGTTGGCGAGGCCGTAACGGTGCACATGGCGCGTCTGCGCGACGGCGAACCCGGCGGCATTTGCACAGCGCGCGAGCGACGCCGCGTCGAAGCACCAGCGATGCTGGGTGCGGTAGAAGAAGGCGGGGAAGTCGTCGGGCAGCAGCTCCATCAGGATGTCCGCGCGATTGGGCGTCGACACGATCAACACGCCGTCCGGCGCCAGGAGCGGCCGGATATCGGCAAGGAAGGCACGCGGGTCGGCCACGTGCTCGATCACCTGGATCGAAAACGCGACATCGATGCGGTGCGCATGCGTCGCGGCGGCATCACGCGCCGACGCGATCCAGCGGTATCCGCGCCCCTGCAAGGAGGCGGCGAATCCGATGTCGGGGTCGATGGCGAGAATCTCGTCGGGCAGGCCGCGAAGGTGATCGAGCAGACTGCCGCCACCGCAACCGATATCGGCGACGATCGTGCCGCGCAACGAGCCGGGCCACAGCGTGTCGAGCGTGAAGCGGGCGAACTCGTCGTGCATCGCATGGTGACGCGCGACGTCGTGACCCTGGTCGAGATGGTCACGATAGGCGGCGGTCTGGTAGGCGAGATCCGGCAGGCAAAGCCGCTCCGACAATCTATCCACGCCGCAGCCGCCGCAGCGCGCGACCTCGCCGGGCCGGGTCGTGCCGAAGCCACCGTCGCGCACGGCGCCGCTGTGCACGATCGTCCAGGAATCGCTGCCGCAGATCGGGCAGGGTGGGAAATCGCGGGCGTTCACGGCGATCGACCACGGCGGCGTCCGAGGTGACGGATCATCGCGGGCAATCTGCGCAGATCGTCCAGCGCCATGTCCGGACGCCGCACGAAGCGGCGCTCGGCCGTGATGGCGATGAACCACGTGCCAAGGGCACGGGCGGCGGCGAGATCATCCTCTCCATCGCCGACGACGGCGACGGCGCGCGGGCTGACAGCGACCCGGCGCAGGATGAACCGAAGATTGGCGATCTTGTCGCTGGGCGATCCCATCACCCCGGCGAATAGCCGACGCATGCCGCGGCGCCGCAGGATCGGCTCGACGTCCCGAGTCGGGGTCGCGGTATTCACGTAGAGCGCGAGCCCGCTCGACCGCAATCGGCGGATCGCGTTGCGCGCGCCCTTGCGTTCCGCGGCCGCCGCGATGCCGGCGGCGCAGCATTCGCCATAGGCGCGGGCGAGACGTCGCGACTCCGCGCCGATTCGCGTGGGCGGCATCGCCGGCCCCAGCGACCGCGCGACCGCATCGAAGATCCGATAGCGATCGCCGCCCCGCGCGCGGGCATTCGCCAGCGCGGACTCGGCGCCCTGCATCCCGGCAAGGGCGACGTGGAAGCAGCGCTCCTTCACGGCGTTCGAGTCGACCAGGGTGCCGTCGAAATCGAAAACCACGCAGCGGATCATGCGCCGGCTGGCGCTGCGGCGTTGACGGCATCGAGGATCTGGAAGCGACCCCAGTGATCGACGACGGTCTTGCGCTGCTCGGTCGTCAGCTTGTTGATCTCCGGGTCGCGGTAGACCGAGTCGTTCTTGAAATGCGTGGTCGAGATCTCTTCGAACACGCAGCCCGTATCGGTCCAGAACCGATGCCAC
>JANNTF010001182.1:0-2144 GCA_031403455.1 Alphaproteobacteria bacterium
CTCACCGAATCGAAGCAGCAGGTCCCGCATTTCTATCTGACGGTCGATTGCGAGATCGAGACCGATAAGGCCACAATGGAGGTCGAGGCGGTCGACGAGGGTACGCTCGGCAAGATACTGGTCGCAGAAGGCACGGAAGGCGTGAAGGTCAATGCGCCGATTGCATTGATCCTCGAGGAGGGTGAGAAGGCGAGTGCACTCTCCGGCGCGTCGACACCTAGCGCGACCTCCACCCCGGCCCCTCCTCGCGACGGGGGAGGGAGTCTGCCTGCGCCCAGCACAACACCGCCTTCTCCCTCCCCCGTCGCGGGCGAGAGCCGGGGTGGTGGGGGGACGGCAGCAAACGATGGTCGTCTGTTCGCGAGTCCCCTCGCGCGGCGGATGGCCGAGCAGGCGAAACTCGATCTTGTCGCCATCAAAGGCTCCGGTCCGAACGGCCGCATCGTGAAGGCCGATATCGACGCCGCTCTGGCTGGCGGCACTCCGCGCAAGGCATCTGCCGCTGCTCTGGTCGCCACCGCACCGGTACCCGTGCCGGTCGCATCTTCGACGCTTGCCGCAATCGGCCCGCACAAGCTCGTGCCCTTGACGACGATGCGCCGAGTCATTGCGCGCCGTCTCACCGAATCGAAGCAGCAGGTCCCGCATTTCTATCTGACGGTCGATTGCGAGATCGACAAGCTGCTGGCCGGTCGTGCCGCGCTCAACACCAAGAGCCCGGAGAAGGGGCCAGGCGCGTTCAAACTCTCCGTCAATGACTTCATCATCAAATCGGTAGCCGTCGCGTTGCGTCAGGTTCCGAATGCCAACGCATCGTTCTCCGATGACGGCATGCTGATCTGGGACAATGTCGACGTGTCGGTCGCCGTCGCGATCCCCGGCGGATTGATCACACCGATCATCCGCAAGGCCGATCAGAAGGGTCTCGTGCAGATCTCGAACGAAATGAAGGATCTCGCGGCGCGCGCCAAGGATGGCAAGCTCAAGCCCGAGGAGTTTCAAGGCGGCACCTTCTCGATCTCGAATCTCGGCATGTTCGGCATCAAGCAGTTCGAAGCGGTCATCAGTCCGCCGCAGGGCTGCATCCTCGCCATCGGCGCGGGCGAGCAGCGCCCCGTGGTCAAGAATGGCGCCCTGGCCATCGCCACTGTCATGACCTGCTCGCTCTCGGTCGATCATCGCGTCGTCGATGGTGCGGTGGGCGCGGAGTTTCTCGCGGCCTTCAAGAAGATCGTCGAAGACCCGCTGGCGATGCTGCTCTAGGAGAACGCGGATGGCTGAGCAGAGTTTCGATCTGATCGTTGTCGGGGGTGGACCCGGCGGGTATGTCGCCGCGATCCGTGCGGCGCAGCTCAAGATGAACGTCGCGTTGGTCGAACGTGAGCATCTGGGTGGGATCTGCCTCAACTGGGGCTGCATTCCGACCAAGGCGTTACTGCGCTCCTCGGAGATCAACCATCTCCTGCACCACCTCGATGCCTACGGGTTCTCGGCATCGAATATCAGCTTCGACATCGCCAAGATCGTGAAGCGCTCACGCACCGTGGCAGGGCAGCTTTCCGGTGGCGTGAAGCATCTGCTCAAGAAGAACAAGGTCACTGTCTTCGACGGCCAGGGCAAGCTCGCCGGCACGGGCGCGGGCGGCCTTCGCAAGGTGACAGTTGCCAAGGATGGCAAGCCGGTCGCGGATCTCGTGGCCAAGAATGTCATCCTCGCCACCGGCGCACGCGCGCGCGTGCTGCCGGGATTGGAGCCCGATCCGAAGCGTATATGGACGTATAAGGAAGCGATGGTGCCTCCGGCGATGCCGAAATCCCTTCTGGTGATCGGCTCGGGCGCGATCGGAATCGAATTCGCGTCGTTCTACCGCAACCTCGGCGCCGCGGTGACGGTGGTCGAGGTGATGGACCGAGTCCTGCCTGTCGAGGATGAGGAGATCAGTGTCTTCGCAAAGAAGGCGTTCGAGAAGCAGGGCATGAAGATCCTCACCTCGGCCAGCGTGAAGGGCCTGAAGAAAGGCGCCGACAGCGTCACGGCGATCGTCGAGCATGCTGGCAAGACGCAGGAGATCACGGTCGAGGTCGTGATCTCCGCGGTCGGCATCGTCGGAAATGTCGAGGACCTCGGCCTTGAAGGCACGAAAG
>JANNTF010001183.1:0-2914 GCA_031403455.1 Alphaproteobacteria bacterium
CCTCTTGCACGCTATCCTGCCTATCTAAAAACTCAGACGGCCATCGCACGGGGCGCCGGCCGGGGAGCTTGGGCCCGACTTGGTGGTGTCGTGCTTACTTCGCCGGCTTGACGTCGTAGGCGAGCGTGTCTTCGTCCGCGCGCAGCTTGGTCAGCACGACCTTGTCCTTGACCATGGCCCAGGCCGAGGAGACGGAGACCAGCGGCAGCGACGGCCGTTCCGTCATGAACAACGCATTCGCCTGCTCAAGGAAGCCGCGACGCTTGGCGTCGTCCATCTCGATCGCGGCATCCTGCAGGAGCTTGTCCATCTGTTCGTTCTTGTAACCGCGCCAGTTGAACGCGCCCATGCGTCGCTGCGGATCGTTGGAATGCGCGATCGACGAGAGCGTGTAGTGCGCTTCGCCGGTGAGCGTTCCCCAGCCCG
The DNA here is from genome assembly GCA_031403455.1 of Alphaproteobacteria bacterium. Classification (GTDB taxonomy): domain Bacteria; phylum Pseudomonadota; class Alphaproteobacteria; order CACIAM-22H2; family CACIAM-22H2; genus CAIOSQ01. The sequence continues at coordinate 427 of JANNTF010001183.1, forward strand.
ACATCAGCATCGAGAGTTCGCCGCGCGTACGCGCCGGGAACATCACGGCGCCCGGCTGGCCATTCGCCTGCACGTCGAGCCCGATGCGCGCCAGCATCTGCGCGACCGCCGTCCCGACCGCGCTGTCGCCGGGCAGACGATCATTGGTGAAGTGGAAGATGACCTTGAACCCGTTGGGGTAGCCGGCCTCGGCCAGCAACTGGCGCGCCCGCGCAACATCCGGCTTCAGCTCCGGCAGGCTCTTGTTGTGGCCGAAGATGTTGGCCGTCACCATCTGCGTGACCGGCGTGCCCAGCCCCTTCCATGGCGACATCCGCGAGCGCCTTGCGATCGATGCCGAGGCTGATCGCTTCGCGGACTTTCATGTCACGGAACGGATTGGCGGCGAGCGCCGATCCATCCTTAGCGGTGACCTGTGCGGTCTTCTCGCGCAGATCGAACTCGATGTTGAAGACATAGACGGTGTTCGACTTGGCGATCGTCAACTTCGGATCGCGTTCCAGCGTCGGCACGTCCGAGGCCGGCACGCGCACGATCATGTCGACCTGCCCGGCCTTGAGCTGCGCGACGCGCGCGGCATCGTTGGGAATCTCGCGCCGCACGACACGCTGCCAGGGCGATGCGCCCTTCCAGTAGCTGTCGTTGCGGTCCATCACCAGCTGCTCGCGCGGCGTCCAGGACACGAATTTGAACGGGCCGGTACCCACCGCCGCCTTGCCCGAATTGAACACTTCGTTCGCGGTGTCCTTGGTCAGACCGGCGGCCGCCTTGTGCGACACGATGAACAGCCGGATGAAATCATAGGGCAGCGACGGCGCGGGCCCATCGGTGATCACGTTGATGGTGTGCGAATCGACGATCTTGGTTTCCTTCACGCGGCGGACGTAGATCGTGGTCGGGTTCGGTCCGGAGAGGGTCGGAATCCGCTCGATCGAGAACTTCACGTCCTCGGCCGTGAAGTCGGAGCCGTCATGGAACTTCACGCCCCGCCGCAGCTTGAACTCCCAGGTCGTCGGATTGACGAGCTTCCAGCTCTCGGCCAGCCCCGGCTCGATCTGAAGCTGGTCGCCCGACCAGGTCAGCGTATCGAAGACATGCTTCATCGCCTCGGCATGCGTGCCGGTGGCGGTGAAATGCGGGTCCATCGAGTCCGGACCGCCACGCACGCCGATCGTCAATGTCTGCGCGATGGCCGTGGCGGACAACGCGATCAACGCGGCGCAGCTCAAGCCGGCCACGCGCGCGGCAAACCGATATTTCATGAAATTCTCCCTGATGAGATGGCGATCCGGCCATGGTTTCGCGCGGCGCGATCCTTGACAGAGAATAGGTCAACGCGTAGCCACCGGAGTGTCAAGTTCCGTCGTGGCCATGCGGTACAATCGCAGGATTACCGGCCGTTTCGGACCCCGTCCTTGAACCCGAGGATTGAACGCGCACGATGCTCGGTTACGTGATTCAGCGTCTGCTGCAGGCCGTTCTCGTGATGGCCGTGATGTCGATGATCGTCTTCATCGGCGTCTACGCGATCGGCAATCCGATCGACGTGCTGCTGTCGCCCGACGCCGACCAGAAGATCCGCGCCGATACGATCGCGCGCTACGGGCTCGACCGGCCGCTCTGGGAGCAGTATTTCGCGTTCATCGGTCGCCTCGCGCGCGGCGATTTCGGGCGCTCGTTCATCTTCGGCATCTCCGTCCTCGACCTCGTCTTCTCGCGCCTGCCTGCGACGCTGGAGCTCACCCTCGCCGCGACGCTGGGCGCAACGCTGATCGGCGTGCCGCTCGGCATGTATGCCGGGTACAAGCCCGATTCCCGCCTGTCCAAATCGATCATGGCGCTGTCCATCCTCGGATTTTCGGTGCCGACATTCTGGATCGGGATCGTGCTCATCTACACGTTCGCGATCACGGTGCCCTGGCTGCCGGCGGGCAGGCGCGGCGATACCGCGATGCTGTTCGGGATCGAGTGGAGCTTCCTCACCCTCAACGGCCTCAAGCACCTTCTCCTGCCGGCGCTCAACCTGTCCTTCTTCAAGCTCGCGATGATGATCCGACTGGCGCGCGCGGGCACGCGCGAAGTGATGTTGACCGACACCGTCCGCTTCGCGCGCGCCGCCGGATTGGCCGAGAGCACGATCCTGCGGCGTCACGTGCTGAAGCTGATCGCCATTCCGCTCGTCACGGTGTTCGGGCTCGAGCTCGCCTCGACCATGGCCTTCGCGGTCGTGACGGAGACGATCTTCTCGTGGCCGGGCGTGGGCAAGCTCATCATCGATTCGATCATGACGCTCGACCGCCCCGTGATGGTCTCCTACCTCGTGCTCGTCGCCTTCATGTTCATCACCATCAACCTGATCGTCGACCTGACCTACGCCCTGCTCGATCCGCGCATCCGCAAGGGGCGCACGTGACGACGCGCGCCGCCGCGATCGCCGATTTCTGGGGCGTGTTCCGCACCAGCCCGGTCGCGTTGGCCGCGTTCGCCG
>JANNTF010001184.1:0-1442 GCA_031403455.1 Alphaproteobacteria bacterium
CTCAGTCGGCGCCGAGGTGACCATCGGTTCACTGGTGATCGGCGGCGAGGGCCGCAACTTCGCCTTCCTGGGTGACGGCACCTTTGTCACCAAGCCGGGCTTTGGCGTGTTCCTGTCCATCGGCGCGGCCGATGGAGCGAGCTTCAAGTGGCCGTCGTGGCTGCCGATCAAGATCACCGAGATCGGGATTACCTGGCGCGACATCCAGGACGACCCGGCCGACTTCGTGCTCACGCTGTCGGCGGCCGTCACCGGCCTGCAGGGCATGAACGGGCTGGAATTCTCCGGCGCCATCGAGGGCGTCAAGATCGATGTCGGGCTCCTGCTACAGGGCAAGTTCCCGATCATCGACATCGCGTCGATCGGCGTGCAGATCAAAGGCGACGTGTTCGGCGGCCAGCTCGACGCGGCCTTGATCGGTGGCATCCTGCGCCTCGACGCCAACGCCAATGTGGTCGACACGCTCGACACGATCACGCCGATCGCCGATCGCGTGTTCTTCATCGGCGTCGAGGGCGGCTTCTCGCTGTCGGGCATCGGCGGCCTGACGATCCGCTTCGCGCTCTCCGAGCTCGGCCCGCTCAGCGTCTTCATCAACGCGCAGATTCCCGGCGGCATCCTGCTCGAGCCGAATACCGGACTGTCGATCAACGATTTCTCGGCGGGCGTCGAGTTCTTCAAGACGCTGCCCTCGGTCGAGAACCCGACCGATCTGCGCGGGCCCGCGTTCCAGCTGCCGAGCAATGTGAGCGTCGACAACTGGCTCGCGACGGTGCGTCAGCAGGTCGCCACCCAGTACCGGCTGATCCAGCAGGATCCGTCGCGTGACGGCTTCACCGCGGCGTTCAGCGCGCCGATGACGATCACCGGCGGCGCCAAGCTGTTCTCGATCTACACCTCGCAGGAAGTGTTCAACGGCGAGGTGATCCTGAAGATCAGCACCGACGGCAAGTTCCTGATCGTCGGCAAGCTCAACTTCGCCGCCGACAACATCTCGATCAGCGGCCGCCTCTACGCCGATCTGTCGAAGGTCGCGAGCGGCAACGTCACCGTGCTGTTCCTCGCCGATATCCCCGACCAGGTCCGGCTGCTGACGATCGAGGGCAAGCTCAAGATGGGCTTCCGCAATCCGAGCGGCGAGGAAGTCGCGTTCACGGTGCTCGAGGAGCAGACCGAGGATGCGCAGACCCGGCTCGCCGGCCCGAATGCCGGCGGCGCGGTCGGCAATGCCGGCATCAACGAACGCGGCTATGTGGACGTCGTCTTCGCCGACCAGGCCAACGCGATCCTCGACAAGGGCTCGATCATCGATCTGGCGCGCGAGTTCGATCTGCTGGTCGCCAACGCGGCGAGCACGCTGCGCCTCGACGACACGCAGGCGCCCATCTATCTCGCGGGCAACAGCTTCCGCTTCTGGACCCAGGGCGAGCTCGCCGCCGGCG
>JANNTF010001185.1:0-4662 GCA_031403455.1 Alphaproteobacteria bacterium
AAGCTGCGCGACGGCGTGACCTGGAGCGACGGCAGGCCGTTCGGCGCCGAGGATGTCGTGTTCACGATCGACATGCTGAAGGCCGTGGCGCCGACGCTGATCATGAGCTCGGCGATCAAGGAATGGGTCGCCGCCGCCAGCGCCGTCGACAAGCTCACCGTGAAGATCACGCTCGCCAAGCCCGGCCCGCGCTGGGCGCAGGATTTCCTCGCAACGGGACAAGGCGCGCGCTTCGTCGTCGTCCCGAAACACATCTGGGAAGGCCAGGACGCGAAGAGCTTCGGCTTCTTCGACATCGCCAAGGGCTGGCCGGTCGGCACCGGCCCGTACCGCATCGTGAAGAGCGATTCGGGCTCGGTGATCTTCGATCGTCGCGATCGCTGGTGGGCGCTCGATGCCAAACTCGTGACCGCGCTGCCCGCCATCGAGCGCATCGTCTATCGCCCGGCGACCGTCGAGGCGCTGCCGCAGCTCTTCGCCAATAGCGAGATCGATGTCGGCCGTGCGCTGCAAGTCGGCAATTTCGAGGCGTCGAAGGCGCGCAACCCGCGTATCGCATCGTGGAATACGACAGGCCCGGTCTGGGGCGCGCCCGACGGCTGCACCTTCCGGCTGGTATTCAACAATCAGAAAGCGCCGTTCGACGATGGCGTGGTGCGCCGCGCCTTCAACCACGCGATCAACCGCGACCAGATCGTCGAGCTCGCCTTCGAAGGCTCGATGCCCAAGGCGCTCATGCCCTTCGCGTCCTATGGCGGCGTGAAGGCGTTCACCACGCAGCTCCAGGACATCGTCACCGCGGCGAAAATCGATAGCTTCGACATCAAGCAGACCGAGGTGCTGCTCACCGGCAAGGGCTTCAAGAAGAACGCAGGCGGCAAATGGGTGCTGCCGAACGGCGAGGCCTGGCCCATCACCGTGTTCGCACAGCAGGGCGATCCGATCCCGCCGGTCGTGACGCGCCAGCTCCAGGCCGCGGGCTTCGATGCGGTGTTCCGCGCCAATCAGGACAGCGCCTTCTTCGATGCGCTGGCGACCGGGAATTTCGAACTCGCGAACTTCGTGCATTGCGGCAGCACCTACGATCCATGGCAGACGCTGGAGCATTTCCACTCCAAATACGCGGCCAAGCCCGGCGAGAAGGGAAACAATGCCCGCGCGCCAACGCGCTATGCGAACCCAGAGCTCGACGTCTTGCTCGACAAGATGGAAGCGCGCCGCCCCTCGGCCAGCGATCGCGAGTACATGGAGCTCGTACGCGCGGCAACGACGATCGTGCTGCGCGACATGCCGCAGATCACGCTTGCGGAGGAGCTGCACGCCATCACGATCAACACGACCTACTGGACCGGCTTCCCCACCGCCGCCGATCCCTATGTCGCGCCGTATATCCCCTGGGAAGGCTTCAACCTGGTGATCCACCGCTTGAAGCCGCGATGAAGATCCGATCGATCCAGGCCTTCGCCATCAAGAGCGATCTCGGCGGCGGCAAGGCGGTGACGCCGGCGCGCCGCGCGCCCTGGGGCAACGACGCCGAAGTCGCCGGGCCGATGTCGCGCTATCCGCGATACAAGAAATTGCGCGCGGCGTGGCGGCCGAAATTCCCCGGGGTCGGCTGCCTCGTCACCGCCGAGGACGGCAGCTGGGGTTTCGGCATCTCGCGCTACGGCGCGCCTGTCATCTCGATCATCAACGACCACATCGCACCGCTGCTGATCGACGAGCCCTGCATGGCGATCGAGAAGCTCTGGGACATGATGCTGCGCATCGTCTCGCCCTATGGCGCGCAAGGGCTCGGCGCCTATGCGATGAGCGCCGTCGATCTCGCGCTGTGGGATCTCAAGGGCAAGCTGCTGAACTGCCCGGTCCACACGTTGATCGGCGGCCCGGCGCGCGACAGCCAGGTCTGCTACGCCACCGGCAACGATACGGATTGGCAGCTCGAGCTCGGCTTCAAGGCGGTCAAGTTCGCCTGCCCCTATGGCACCGCGGACGGGCTCGACGCGATCACGCGCAACGAAGCGCTGATCGCCAAGACGCGCGAGCTGATCGGCCCGGATGTCGAGCTGATGCTCGATTGCTGGATGGCCTTCGATGTCGAGTTCGCCGTGCGCCTCGCCGAGCGGCTGCGGCCCTATCGGCTGAAATGGATCGAAGATTGCCTGATGCCCGAGGAGATCGACGGCTGGAGCCAGCTGCGCCAGCGCCTGCCCTGGCAGACTCTGGCGACCGGCGAGCATTGGTACACGCCGGTGCCTTTCGCGTCCGCCGCCGCGCGTCATCTCGTGGACATCTTCCAGCCCGACATCGCCTGGGTCGGCGGGCTGACCGCGCTGATCAAGATCTGCCATCTCGCCGAGGCCGCCGGCATCGCGGTCATCCCGCATGCGGCGATGAACACGCCCTATGGCCAGCACGCCTGCATCGCGATGCCGAACATTCCCTGGGGCGAATTCTTCCTCGGCAGCGCGCCTGGCGTGCCGCTCGAGGAAGTGACGCTGTTCCCCGGCCAGGCCGTTCCGCGCAACGGCGAACTCGTGCCGCGCGACGGACCTGGCTTCGGGCTCGGCGTGACGAAGGACTGGCTGGAGACGATCAAGGCGTGACGATCGTCGGCGCGGCGGCCACGCGTCTCGTCATCGCGCGATCACCGGCAGGGTGATGCGCGAGGGGCGTTGCGCATCGTGGTGCAGCACCTGCTGCGCGACGCGATGCTCGGTCTCGAAACCGACGCGGCCGCCCGTGTTGAGATTGCGATCGTAGCGCGGGAAATTGCTCGAGGAGATCTCGACGCGGATGCGATGCCCCTTGCGGAACAGATTCGCTGTCGACCACAGATCGATCCTGAACTCATAGGCCCTACCCGGAACCATGAGCTCGGGCTTGAAGCCCGGCTCGTCATAGAGGCGATCATAGGGCGCGCGGCCCACCATCAGATCCTCGGGCTTCCAGCCCGCGGCGGCGTTGCGGAAGCGCGCGCGGCAGATGCCGTCGGTGAGCAGGATCGCGCGGCCGTCGGGATGCTCGTCGACCAGCGCGCAGGTGAAATCCGTGTCGACGGCCGACGACTCCGCCCAGATCGTCGCGGTGACCGGGCCGGTGACTTCGAGATCCCGATCGAGCGGCGCCGAGGTGAAGACGAGCACATCGTCGCGCCGCGCGATCTTCAAGCGATCCTTCGGGCCGCCGAGATCCTTCATCTGATAGCTGCCGCCCCAAGTCGGCACGGGATCGGCGGGATCGTAGCGGAAGCGATCGGACGAAGTGTCCATCGACGGGCGCTCGCGGCCGAGACCGCCGCCGGCATGCAGGAAGAAATCGGTCCAGCGCGTGCGCGCCAGCGGCCATTCATGCTCGCCGCGCCAGGCATTCTCGCCCATCACGAAGAGCCGCAGCGGCGGCTCGTCGTCGATGCCGGTCTGGATGTCGCGCAGCCGCTGGTCGTACCAGCGCAGATGCTCGGCCACGATGTCCATGCGCGCCTGCGCGCCGAACACCGCGTCGTCGAACACGCCCTTCGGGTCGACCTGATAGGCGGGATCGGGCCGTCCCCACGGCGCGAGCTGATGGCTCCAGGGCCCGATGACGATCCGCGTGAGGCGCCGCGCCTCCGCCGAGCGCGCGTGGCTGCGCCAGCCGCGGAAGACTCGCAGCGTCTCGTTCAACAGCGAGTCGTACCAGCCGGTCATGAAATAGGCCGGCACGTCGACCCGGTCGTAGCGCTGTCGCAGCGAGTAGCTCGACCAGAAGGGGCCGTAGGATTCGTTGGCGACGACGTCGCGCGCATAGGGGCAGTCGGCGATGTCGTCCCATACGCCGTGCAGCGGCAGTCGCCGCCAGATCGCCGGGAAATCGAGCCGCGCCAGCGCCTCGCCCTGCATCGTGCGGCCGACCATGTTGGCGAAGAACACCGTGTTCGCCCAGGCGATCAGCCCGTCCGAGCGGTGATGCCCGAAATTGTCCTGCTGCGAGGCGATCGGCACCAGCGCCTGCAGATGCGCGCTGCGATCGGGCGCGGCGCAAGTCTGCGTGAAGCCGGGATAGGAAACTCCGAAGGTCCCGATGCGGCCATTGCTCCAGGACTGCCGGCCGATCCATTCATGCGTGTCGTAGCCGTCGGGTACTTCGCAGACATACGGATCCCAGCGACCGTCGGAATCGTGGCGGCCGCGGCAATCCTGCAGGACGACGGCGTAGCCGGCTTTCACGAATCCCATCGCCCAGCCGACATAGCGCGGATCCTTGCTGTGATAGATCGTGCGCACGAGCAAGGTCGGATAGCGCTCCGCGTCACGCCCGGGAACGGGTTTGGGCAGATAGACATCCGCCGACAGCTCGACGCCGTCGCGCATCGCCATCTTGCGCGCGAGCATCAGGCGAAACGGCTGGTCCGCGCGCCGCGTAAGAGTCATGGCCAAGCCTCCGATCGATGCGTGATTTCGCCCGCGGCAAGCGGCCGTGGTCAAGCCCCAGACCGCGCGAAACGCCAGCCAATTCTCGTCGTCCCTCCTCACTTTGAGGAGGGACAGGCCGCGAAGCGGCCAGGGCGGTGAGTCACAGCACGAACATCAGGACTCACCACCCCGCGCGGGTTAGCCGCGCTGCCCCTCCACGAGGCGGGGGGGGGCGACTCACCAGCGGACTCGCTATGCTGCGCCCACG
>JANNTF010001186.1:0-5770 GCA_031403455.1 Alphaproteobacteria bacterium
CGAGCACGGGAATCGGCGCGGCGGTGGCGCGCGGCTTCGCGGCGGCGGGCGCGCATGTGGGCGTGCACTACAATTCCAGTCGGGCCGAGGCCGAGGCGGTCGTGGCGGCGATCCGCGCGGCAGGCGGGCGCGCCGAGCCGTTCCAAGCCGATGTCCGTGACGCGGCGGCGACGCGCGATCTGATCGGCCGCGCGCATGCCGGGCTCGGCGGGTTGGATGTGCTGGTCAACAACGCCGGGCATGTCATTCGTCGCACACCGCTCGACGAACTCGATGAAGCGCTGTTCGATGAATTGGTGGCGCTGAACATCCGCTCCGTGTTCGTGGCGACGCAACTCGCCGCTCGAATGTTCGTCGCGCAAGGCCATGGCAACATCATCAACACGTCATCGATCTCGGCGCGGAGCGGCGGTGGTTCGGGTGTCGCGCTCTATGCGGGGACGAAAGGCTTCGTGTCGAGCTTCACGCGCAACGTCGCACGCGAGCTCGCGCCGAAGAACGTGCGCGTGAATGCCGTCTCACCCGGCGTCATCGAGACGCCGCTCCACGACCGCCTGACGCCGCGCGCGGTGATGGAGAGCATGCGCCAGTCGATTCCGATGGCACGGATCGGCGTACCCGACGAATGCATCGGCGCGTATCTCTATTTCGCGTCCGACAAGCTGTCCGGCTACGTCACCGGACAGGTGCTGGAGGTCAATGGCGGTCAGCTGATGGCCTGACGTGCGCTACCGCGTCGGCGTCGGGCGTGCGCCCGCGCTGCGCTGCCATTCCAGGAACTGCGTGAACAAGGCGTCGCGTTGCGCCGTGCTCAGGGCGGCGGCGCCGGGCATCGTCTGATCGACGAATTGCCTGAATTGCTGACGCTGCTGCTGTTCGGTGTTCGCGGCGGCGCTGAGCAGCCAGGCCTCGGCGCCGGCGAAGCGGGTCCAGCCCGGCAGCCGCGCGGCGAGGTTCACTTCCTTCCACTTCGCGTGGCGCGGCGCCTGGATGAATTCCGGGAAGCGATTGAAGAACGCATCGACGAAGCGGCTGACCTTCTGATAGCGGTCGCTGCCGCGCGGCCAGCCATAGACGGCCATCACCGCGCCGACGGCGATGGTCTCCACCGACTCGCCGGCGGCGATGAGTCCGGGATAGTCCGTGCTTTCAAGGATTGCTGGGAGATAGACGTCGAGCAGCGTGTCCGTCGTCGGCACCGCGATGAAGCGCAGGCCGTCTTCCGCCTTCACGTCGCGAAACAACCGCGTCGGCCTGCCGGCAACATAGGCAAGCGCGGCGATCTCACCGCTCTTCAGCTTCTCGAGCGCCAAGGCCTGATCGAAATTCGTCGCCTCGATGGCGATGCCCAGACGTTCGAACATCAGGGAGGCGGTGATGAAGGTGCCGCTGCCCTTCACATCCACGTTGACCTTCTTGCCGGCGAGATCGCGCAGGCTCTCCACGCCCTTGCCGCCAAGCAGGTGAAGTTCCTCGTTGTAGAGCTTGGCGATGTACTGCATCGATTTCTCGACGCCCGGGACCGTTCGGTCGCGTCGGAGATACGCCAGCACATCCGACTGCACGATCCCGATATCCACCCCGCGCAGGAACATCACGTCGAGCGTGTTCTGCACCGATCCCTTGCCGACAATCGGCAGAACGCGCAGCTCGGGACTGTCCAGCACGGCGGCGAGATCGGCGGCGATGCGGATATACGTGCCTTCGACTCCACCCGAGATCAGGCCGATCGTTCCCGTATTGGTCCGCTCGCGCAGGCTCTCCTGACTCGTCGCCTCGCGCCGCGGCGAACTCCGCTGGGTTTGTGCATGCGCCGGCCACAGCCCGGTGAGCAGCGCCGCCACGAGCAGCGCGATGCCGAACGATGTGAGCGGGGGCAATGGCGCCACGATGGCTTGGGATCGGGGGTGCATCGTCTCTCCAGTCGGGTCAGGGTGATTTCGGTGCAGGGCCGGCGGCGCCGGCCGCGGCCGCCTTGTCGTACCAGAACTTCGCACGCGCGGGATCCGCGGTCAGGCCGACCACGCCGCGCTGCCGCAAGATCTCCGGATCATAGGTGCGTGCGAGCGCAATCATCGCTTGGGCATTGCCCGCGCGCGCCGCGCGTTCGTAGAACAGCCGGGCGGCGGCGACATCCCCGATCTCGATCAACTCGTCACCGCGCGTCAGAAACCGCGCCGATTGCGCCGCGGCGTCGGTCGCCGGCGCCGACGGCGCATTGGGCGCCGCTGGCGGTTGAGGCGCCGGTATCGCGGGCGCGGTCTGCTGCAATTGCGCGATCACCGGTCCGGGCTCGCCATCCCCCGCGGGCGTCGCGGCCATCAGGATCGCATCCACGAGCGCTTGGATCGACGGCGCCGCGGGCGGCTCCGTGGCGTGCACAACGGCCGCGCGATCCAGCGCATGCATCGCCGTGGTGTCGCCGCTCGCGATCGGCGGCACAAGGATGGCGTCCGCCGCGATGATCGTCAGCACATCGGCGCTGGTGGCGTGGATCACGGGCGTGGCGGCGATGGCGATATTCGGCTGGCCGAGGGCTGCCAGAATTTCCGCGATGATCGCGGCATTGACCTCCGCTGTGGAGGGCGGCTCGGCGGCATGCGCGCTCGCGGTCCGCTCGGCTGCCTCCAGGAGGGTCGCCAGAATGGTCTCATGCGTGAACTCGTCGGACACCCGTGCTGGATCCGCATCTGCCGCGATGTCGGCCGCGACGAACGCCGCGACATGCGGGACCGGCACGCTGTCGGGCGTCGGCGGTTCGTCATCGTCATCGCGCGCGTCGGCGACAAGCTCGCCCGACGCCGGCTCGAGCGCGGCCAGGATGGCGGCCAGCAGCGTGCTGCCCTCGACCTCGTCGGATTTCGCGGCGACGGGCGGGGATTCGCTGGCGGTAGCGCTCGGCTCGGCCGCCTCGGCGCGTGCGGCGAGGATCGCGGCGACGACCGCCGCCTGCGCGTCGTCGTCGGACAGTTGCGGCAGCTCGGCATGTGTCGTCAGTGCCGCGTCGGCGATGTCTTCGAGGCTCTCGACCGGTACAGCCGCGGGCAAGGCCTGGAGCAGCGACAGGACCGCGGCTTCGGTCGTCGCGCCGCCCGACGGCTCCACGGCCGGCTTGAGCTCAGGTGGATCCAGCATTGCAAGAATGGTGGCCGTGACCGTCTCGGGATCGGGTTCGGTCAGCGCGGCGCTCCTGCCGGCGATCTCGTTGGGCAGGATCGGTTCGCGCATCGGTGCGGCCGGCACGGCCTGCGATGGGGGCGGGGCGGTGGCGCCTTGCAGAGGCTCGGGCCCTGACCACAGCAGCCGCACGGAGACGGCGCCCACCACGACCCATCCCGCAAACATCAATGCCGGACGCAGCCGTGTACCTAAGCGGATGCGCGACTCAGGCAGCGGCGCCGGTGCCGGCGCCCGCGGCGCTACGCGCGGCGCGAGGACCGGATAAGAGGGCGAGGAAGGCCCTAGATTGAACAACGCGGCGGAGGGCGCCAATCGGAACGGTGCCTGCGGTGCCGCCTGAGAAGGGTCCTGCACTGAGCTATCCGTTTGAGCTGTTGATGGGCTTAGACCTCAAGACAACGTGGAACGGGTGGCGGAAATTCTGCCCCTGGCAGGCGGCAGAGTTTCACCACCGCTACAGTAGCGCCACTTCGTGCGAGCGGCCAACAGAGTCGACGCGCGGGCTGGCGATCGGCGCCGCGCATTGGCGTGTTTGCGCCGCGCCCGAGGGTTGATAGGGTCGATGCGGCTCAGCAGGCCGCAGCGTGCAATTACGAGTTTCGATGGTGTGATGCGCGATCTCTCCCGACACCCCGAGTTGCTGTCGATCAACCATGCGACGTTGCGCATGCAGTGCAATCTGCAGCAGCTCGTCGATGGCTGCGCCCGGCGCGGCATCGGCGCGATCGCCACGTGGCGCGACAAGATCGCCGAGCACGGGCTGGCGCAGTCGGTCAGGCTGCTGCGCGACGCCCAGCTGCGCGTCACCGGGCATTGCCGCGCCGGACTCTTTCCGGCGGCCGATGCGGCGGGGCGCCGCGCCGCGCTCGCGGAGAATTGTCGCGCGCTCGACGAGGCGGCGGCGGTGGGCGCCGAGAGCCTCTGCGTGATCGGCGGTGGGCTGCCGAAATCCTCGCGCGATCTCGCCGGCGCGCATGCGCAGGTGCGCGATGGCCTGGCCGCGATGCTCGAGCATGCGCGAAAAATCGGCGTGCAGATCGGGCTGGAGCCGCTCCACCCGATGTATGCGGCGGATCGCGCCTGCGTCAACACGCTGCGCCACGCCAATGATCTTTGCGACGAGCTCGGCGCGGGGATCGGCGTCTTGATCGATGTCTATCACCTCTGGTGGGATCCCACCCTCGCGCAGGAGATCGCGCGCGCCGGCCACGCCAAGCGCATCCTCGGTTTTCACGTCTGCGACTGGCTGGTGCCGACCAAGGACATGCTGCTCGATCGCGGCATGATGGGCGATGGCATCATCGATATCCCGTTGATCCGCGGTTGGGTCGAGGCCGCCGGGTATGGCGGCTGCGTGGAGGTCGAGATCTTCTCGGCGGAGAACTGGTGGAAGCGCGAGGCCGGCGAGGTGCTCGACATCTGCAAGGAGCGCTACGCGCGGGTGTGTTGATGCCGGGACGCGGCGAGCGCTAGGCTCGGCCGGGTCATTCGAGGAGTTGCAGATGCCCAAGCTGCTGACGCAGGCGCAGGTCGAGAAGTTCCGGCGGGACGGCTATCTCCATCCGATCCGCGTGATGTCGGTTGCGCAGGCGGGCGCGTTGCGCGCGCGGCTCGAATCGTTCGAGGCCTCGACGGGCGGCCCGCTGAAGGGAAATCTTCGCCACAAGGCGCATCTGCTCTTCGCCTGGCTGGGTGACCTCGTCCACAACCAGGCCATCCTCGACGCGATCGAGGATCTCTACGGTCCCGACCTGTTCTGCTGGACCTCGAATTTCTTCATCAAGGAGGCACGCAATCCGGCCTTCGTATCCTGGCACCAGGACTCGACGTATTGGGGCCTGAGCAAGCCGGATGTGGTCACGGCCTGGGTCGCGCTCACGGCCTCCAACAAGGCCAATGGCGCGATGGAAGTGATTCCCGGGACGCATCTGATGGATCAGATTCCGCATCGCGATACCTTCGCGAAGGACAATCTCCTGTCGCGCGGCCAGGAGGTCGCGGCCGATGTGGACGGCGCGAACGCGGTCGCCCTGGAACTCGAGCCCGGTGAGATCTCGTTGCATCACGTACGGCTGGTCCACGGCTCGGCGCCGAATCCGACGGCGGATCGACGGATCGGCTTCGCCATTCGCTACATCCCGACCGATGTCCGGCAGGTCGCCGACTTCGAGGATTCGGCGACGCTCGTGCGCGGCGCCGATTTGCATCATCATTTTCAGCACGAGCCGCGCGCGACGCGCGATCTCGACCCTGAGTTTCTCGCGCTGCACCGGCGCATCACCGAGCACAACGCGCGGATCCTCTATCGCGGGACCGATGTGGCGAGTTTCAACGACGCGAAATCCGTGCGCGGCTGAGGCTGGCGGTGATGGCGATATCGCTCAGCCGAAGATGAAGTCGGTGGTCTTCCAGGCATAGCCATTTGCCGCTGTGATCGTGCCGCCATCCGACAATGTGGCGACATTCGCTGCAAGGCTGCGACACCAGATCCCATCGCGCATCACGACCTTGTCGTCGCTGGCGAAATCCATGATCGAGTCGTCGCCCGCATTGCGGCCGAACAGGAACCGGTCGGCGCCGGTGCCGCCGG
>JANNTF010001187.1:0-6904 GCA_031403455.1 Alphaproteobacteria bacterium
GAGCGACGGCAGCACGCTCGCGACGTGATCCTCACGATCGAAGAAGCAACCCTCCTCGACCCGCTCGACGGTGACCAGCGTGGCGCGCGCGGCGTGCGCCATCACCGACAGCTCCAGACGACGCCCGACCCAGACATTGCCCTCGCAATCGGCGGCGGCGGCATGGAAGAGCGCGATATCGGGGCGCAACGCCGGCAGGAGCACGATCGGGTCCTGCGTGTCGGAGAAAGGATTCTGGATCAGCTTCCAATCCGCGCGATGGCGCAGCACGTCGCTGCCGATCAACCCGCGCAACGGGATGAAGGGCAGGCCCTTCTCGGCCGCGTTGAGCGCCGCATGGATCGCCGGGCAGGTCGAGTCGAGCATGCGGATCGCGCCCGCCTTCACCGCCTTAATGAAGGCCGGCGCCATGCCGAATTCGCCGAGACTGACGGCGGCCGCCTCCATCGTCGCCACGCAGCCGGCGGCGATGAGCAGATCGGCCTGCAGCCCGGAGGACGGGCCGGCGACGAGATGCAGGCCGCGCACGCCGCGCGCCACCAGCGCACGGGTCGCCGCGATCGCAACGCCGCTGTAGTCGGGCGGCACGATGACCATCACGCCGTCGGAAATGCGCCCAACCAGATCGGCGAGGCTCACAGTCCGGGTCAAGCAACCTCCGTCGCCAGCGCAGGCGGGTCGAAGGCGCGCACGGCCGGTGCTTCGTCGGCATGATGCGCGACTTCGACCAGCGCGGTGTGCGCCACCGGACCCTGGGCGAGGCCCGACGTGCCCTTGTCGAGCGTCAGCACGTTGGGATTGCCGTGGCGATCGACGCCATCGTCGTCGGCATCGAGCCAGGCGCCAGTGGCGAGTTGCACGACACCGCGCATCATCGTGTCGGTGAGCACGGCGCCGGCGAGGCAGGTGCCACGCTCGTTGAAGACGCGCACGACGCTGCCGGCCGCGATACCGCGCGTCGCTGCGTCGTCGGGATGGATCCATAGCGGCTCGCGCCCCGCGACCTTGGCCGAGCGGCTCGCGATGCCGTTGTCGTACTGGCTGTGCAACCGCATGCGGGGTTGATTCGAAATGAGGTGGAGCGGGAAGCGCCGCGCGGCGGGCGCGCCGAGCCACTCCGCCGGCTCGATCCACGTCGCATGGCCGGGGCAATCGTCGAGACCGAAGCCGGCGATGCGCTCGGAGAACAGCTCGATGCGGCCCGACGGCGTCTTGAGCGGGACGCCGGCCGGATCGGCACGGAACGCCTCGAGCAGGCCGGGCGCGCGATTGGGCGGCGGCAGGCGCACGTCGCCGCGCTCCCAGAACTCCTCGAAGGGCGGCAGCGTCAGGCCGCGCGCGGCCACGCGCTTGCGCGCCTCGCCGTAGAGATGCCGGACCCATTCCATCTCGTCGCGCGTCTCCGTGAATTCGGACTCGAAGCCCAGTTCGGCGGCGATGCCGCGGAGAATCTCGTGATCGCTGCGGGCCTCGCCGATCGGCGCCACCAGCCGGCGCATCGCGAACAGGTGACCCTCGTCGCCGGCGATCCCGAGATCGTTGCGCTCGGCCGGCGTCGTGCAGGGCAGGACGATGTCGGCATGGCGCGCCAGCGGATTCCACCACGGCTCGTGCACGATCACCGTCTCGGGCCGTCGCCACGCCTGGCGCAGCCGGTTGAGATCGGAGTGATGATGAAAGGGATTGCCGCCGGCCCAGTAGATCAGCCGGATGTCGGGATAGCGATAAGTGCCGCCGTCGTACGTGAAGCTCTCGCCGGGATGCAGCAGCATGTCGGCGAGGCGCGCGAGCGGGATGAAGTCGCGCACGCGGTTGACGCGCTGCGGCACCGCGGGCCAGGCGATGCCGTGCGAAGCCACGCCGATGCGGTTGCTGCCGCCATAGCCGAAGCCGAAGCCGCCACCCGGCAAGCCGATCTGGCCGAGCATCGCGGCGAGCGTGATCGCGGCCCAGTAGGGCTGCTCGCCGTGATCGGCGCGCTGCAGCGACCACGCGACCGCGATCATCGTGCGCGTCGCGGCCATGCGCCGCGCCAGCGATCGAATCGTCTCCGCCGGCACACCGCAGATCGCCGACGCCCAGGCGGCGTCCTTCGTCAGGCCGTCGACCGTGCCGAGGAGATAGTCGCGCACGCGCTCGAAGCCGACGCAGTGGCTCGCGAGGAAGCCGGCGTCGTGCAGCCCTTCGGCGAGCAGCGTGTGCGCGAGGGCGAGCATCAGCGCGGTGTCGGTGTTGGGTCGCACGGCGAGCCACTCGGCGCCGAGTTCGGGCGGTGCATCGCCGCGGATCGGCGAGATGGCGACGAATTTCGCACCGGCGTCGCGGCAGCGCTTGAGCGCGTCGCGCACGCCGTGCTGACCGACGCCACCGGCAGCGACCTGCGTGTTCTTCAGCGGCATGCCCCCGAACATCACGAGGAGTCGCGTATGCGCGATGATTTCCGGCCAGGACGTGTGCGCCTTGATCAGACCGTCCTGGCTGCCGATCACATGCGGCAAAATTACCTCGCCAGCCGCGTAGCTGTGCGTGTTCACCGAGGCGGTGTAGCCGCCACAGAGATTGAGGAAGCGATGCAGCTGGCTCTGCGCGTGATGGAACCGTCCGGCACTCGCCCAGCCGTAAGAGCCGCCGAAGATCGCGCTGTTGGTGTGCGCGTCGCGCACGCGCCGGATCTCGGCGGCGACCAGCGCCGTGGCCCGCTCCCAGCTCACGGGCACGAAGGCGTCGCTTCCGCGTGTCGCGCGGCTGCGCAGGCCGTCTGCCAGCCAGCCCGCGCGCACCATCGGCTGGCGGATGCGCAAGGCGTCGTCCAACGCGCCCGGCACCGAGCGTCCGATCATCGACGGCTCGGGATCACCCGGCAGCGGATCCACGCCGATGAGCCGGCCCCCTTCGACGCGCGCCCGAAAAGCGCCCCAATGGGTGAACAGGACCGGCTCGCCGCTCACGTCGTCACCGCGAACCCATTGTCGAGAACGATCGCCTGGCGTTCGGCGGCGGTGGCGCGAAAACCGATCCCGTCGGACTGACGCCAGAACGCGAAGGTCAGGGTCTCGCCGGGATAGAGCGGACCTGCGAAGCGCGCCGCAAGCCGCGCCAATCGATCGGGATCGAGGGCGCAGAAGCGTCGCATCACTTCGACGCAGGCGATCCCGAAGGTGCAGGCGCCGTGCAGGATCGGACCGGTGAATCCGACCTGCCGCGCGAGCGCGGGATCGAC
This sequence comes from Alphaproteobacteria bacterium, assembly GCA_031403455.1. Taxonomy (GTDB): domain Bacteria; phylum Pseudomonadota; class Alphaproteobacteria; order CACIAM-22H2; family CACIAM-22H2; genus CAIOSQ01. The sequence continues at coordinate 3,221 of JANNTF010001187.1, forward strand.
ATGCAGCGGATTTCGATCACCGAGCAGGCGGAACAGCAGCGCCTGGTTCTGCGCGGTCGCGACCGCCGATGTCGAATCGGGCGAGGAATCCGGCAGCGCGTGCGGCGCCACGACGCGTCCGACCGCGCCGCCGAAACCGCCGGCGCCGCGCGCGAACAAAGTCGAGAGCACGGTGCATGCGGGCGCGCCGCCCTGGGCGATGACACTCTGCTGAAAGACGAGGCCGCCGCGGCCCGGTCCCTTGTCGTCCAGCCCGACCAGGCGCGTCGTGACCGACGCCGTGCCTTGCGGCGCCAGCGCGCGGTGAAACGTCAAGTCGAGCGCGCCGTGAACGACATTGCGCAGATCGATACCGCCGGCCGCGAGCCAGCCGTCGTCAAACGAGAGAACCGTCGCCATGCTCGGCACGACGTGAACGCCGCGCTCGTAGACGAAGGGCAGATCCTCCTCCGCACCGCGCGCCCCCAGCCCGACGGACAAGGCGTAGTGCAGGGTCTCGCGTTCGATGTAGGCAACGTCGCGCCCCGGAATTTTCAGGGCCATCAGCTTCTGGGGATCGAGCGGCATGCCGGAACGCTGCTTGAGTGGAAGGGTGAAACGCAATGATGAGCCCTGCCCCCGGCACATGCAACGCCGAGCCGGTGCGTCGGCCTTCGCGTCGGGCGCATGGTCGACCAGGGCATCGCACCGCCCGGATGGTCGCCGATGTCCCGCCGCGGCTCTAGTGTCGGCGCGATACGACGGCATCAGAAAAGACGCCGGCACGCTGCCGCACGCGCCGCGATACCGGCGCGTGCCCTCAGTTCTTCGGCTTGCCGTCGATCACCCAGCGCTGAAAGATGAACGTGTAGTCCGTCGGCGCCCGTTTGAGATGGCAGGAGAAGCAACCCGCCGTGCTCACGTCGCGCCGCGCGCCACCGGGCTGGAACACGGCATAGTCCCAGTCGCCGTTCCGCACATTCGGCGCATAGGCGTCGCCCCAACCGCGGCGCTTCTCCTGCACGAACACGGCGAGCACTTCGTCGCTCGCGATGAAGCGGCCCGTCGCATCCTTCTCCGGGTTGCCGGCTGCATCGAGCTTCACCTTGCGATCCTCCATGATCAGGACGGCGCCATCCGGCACCGGCTGGTCCGCACGCGCGGCCGCGGCCGATTCTGGGTTCGCGTAGAAGACGCGAACCTGCGCCGGCTTGCGATCGGGCCGATCGGTGGCGCCGAAGACGACGAATTTCTGCTGATAGCCGGCGGGGAACTCGACGCGCTCCGGGCCGGCCATCGCTTGGAACGCGACGGCGGCGACACCGACGGCAACGGCCAAAGCGGCGATGACGGCAGGCTTGCACATGGTGGGCTTCATTTCATCACCGTCACGTCGAGGAGCATCGCGGCGTGATTGACGCACTCCACGCGAAACTTGCCGGCCCGACCGAGTTGCATCGACGCCTCGGCGCCCGGCTTCAAGGTGCCGAAATCGATCCCGAATCCGAAGCTCGGCACGAAGACCGTATGATCCTCCATGTCGTCATTGACGAATTTCAGCGTGTCGCCGACCCGCGCGGCCAACGTCGCCGGCGCGTAGCTGGAGCCGACCATGTTGACGCGATGCGCCTGACCGCCGCTCTGCGCGAGCGCGGCGCCACCAATCGCACCGATGGCCAGTGGCAACGCCACCACCAGCCCGAATCTCGTCTTCGTCATCCGCCCCGCCCGGCATTGTTCAGGGAGCCCAGGTTATCGGACCTCGCTTGCTGATCAACTGACAACTTCGTGAGTTCATCGTCAGCCCTCGACCCAGGCCAGGCGCAGGACATTCGTGGCGCCCGGCGTCCCGAACGGCACGCCGGCCGTGATCACCACGCGGTCTCCCGCTTTCGCGAAGCCGTGCTCGCGCGCGAGACGGCACGCTTTCTCGACCATCTCCTCGAAGCTGCTCACATCGGCCGTGACCACCGGATGAACGCCCCAGGCGAGAGTCACGCGACGCGCCGTCTCGACGCGCTCGGTGAGGCATAGGATCGGCACATCGGGGCGTTCACGCGACGCGCGCAACGTCGTCGAGCCCGAGGTGGTGTAGGTCACGATCGCGCGCGCATCGACGGTATGCGCAACCTGGCGCGCGGCGGCGGTGATCGCGTCGGCGGCCGTGTGCTCCGGCTCGGCATGCACGGCGTCCATGATCGGCCGATAGAGCGGGTCATGCTCCACCGACTCGATGATCTTCTCCATGATCGTCACCGCCTCGACCGGGAATTTGCCCGATGCGGTTTCGGCGGAGAGCATCACCGCATCGGCGCCGTCATAGACCGCCGTCGCGACGTCGGAGGCCTCGGCGCGCGTCGGCGTGGGCGAACTCACCATCGTCTCGAGCATCTGCGTCGCGACGATCACCGGCTTGCCCGCGCGCCGGCACAGCCGAACGATGCGCTTCTGCGTGCCCGGCACCGTCTCGGGCGGCATCTCCACGCCGAGATCGCCGCGCGCGACCATCACGGCGTCGGAGAGATCGATGATTTCCTCCAGCCTCTCGATCGCCGAGGGCTTCTCGAGCTTGGCGAGGACGCCGGCGCGGCCCTGCACCAGACGGCGCGCCTCGGCCATGTCGTCGGGTCGCTGCACGAAGCTGAGCGCGACCCAGTCGACGCCGAGGTCGAGGCCGAAGGCAAGGTCGCGGCGGTCCTTCTCGGTGAGCGGCGAGATCGGCAGCACCACGCCGGGCACGTTGACGCCCTTGCGGTCGGAGATCATGCCGCCGGTGATCACCTCGCACTCCGCGAAATCGGCGCCATGCGCGCCGACGCGCAGCCGCAGCTTGCCGTCATCGACCAGCAGATCGGCGCCATCCTCGAGCGCCGCGAAGATTTCCGGATGCGGCAGGTTGGCGCGCGTCGCACTTCCCGGCGACCGATCGAGATCGAGCCGGAAACGCGCGCCGGTCTCCAGTATCACGCGGCCGTCCGCGAAGGCGCCGACGCGCAGCTTCGGGCCCTGGAGGTCGAGGAGAATGCCGATGGGATGGCCGAGTTCGCGTTCGACCGCGCGCAACGTGGCATGCCGCGCACGATGATCCTCGTGCGTGCCATGGCTGAAATTGAATCGAAAGACATCGGCGCCCGCCTCGAACAGCTTGCGGATCATCGCCGCGTCGGACGTCGCCGGGCCGAGGGTAGCGACGATCTTCGTCGAGCAGAGTCGCCGCATGTCGGTTCCTTCAGGTGATGAGGATGGCGCGAAAATCGTTCACGTTGGTCAGCGTCGGGCCGGTCACAACCAGATCGTCGATCCGGCTGAAGGCGCCCCACGCATCGTTGTCCTCGAGACAAGCGACCGGATCCAGGCCGGCCGCACGCAACCGCGTCAGGGTTTCCGGGGCGATGAACGCGCCGGCGCTCGACTCGACGCCGTCGATGCCGTCGGTATCGCCGGCGAGCGCATGGATTCCGGCATGGCCGTCCAAGGCGATCGCGAGGGCGAGCAGGAATTCCGCATTGCGCCCGCCGCGGCCCTGGCCGCGCACCGTGACGGTCGTCTCGCCGCCGGAGATCACGACGCAGGGCAGTTGCAGCGCGAGGTCGCGCGCGGCGATGCGTCGCACCAACCCCGCCTGCGCGCGCGCGACGTCGCGGGCCTCGCCCTCCACCGCATCGCCCAGCGAGTGCACGGTGTAGCCGGCCGCGCGCGCGCGCG
>JANNTF010001188.1:0-3240 GCA_031403455.1 Alphaproteobacteria bacterium
ACGAGCACCGCCGAGCGCGCCGTCATCAGCGTCAGCGGGATCTCCTCGAGGCGCCGGATATAGACCTCCGACAGGAAGACATGGACGTGGCAGTCGATCAGCCCGGGCATCAGAATCTTGCGCCCGCAATCGACGACATCAGCCTTGGGCGCCTTGATCGGCTTGGCCGAGACCTCGCGGATCGTCTCGCCCTCGACCAGCACCTGATAGCCGCCGCGCGGCGCATCCCAGCGCGGATCGAGAAGCTCGAGATTCGTGAACAACAGCTGCGCCATGGCCCCACCTTCGTGACGCCGTCAAGCTACGCCACCCAACGCGCGCGCTGCAACGCAACTCCTCAGCGCGCGGTGCTCGAATTCACCTTGTCGCGCGCCGCGTCGAGGGCGGTCGCCACTTTGGCGGCGAGCTTGCGCTCGATCACCGGCACGAGCAGCGGCGCGACGGCCTTCAGGATGTCCTTCTCGTCGAGGAAGCTCGTGAGCAGATGCTCCGCGACCAGCCGCATGCGCTTGCGCAACGGCTTCTCGACCGCGCTGAATCCGGCGAAGGCCTGGCGCGGCCAGGGCGGCAGCGCCTCATCCGTGGCGCAGGCGCCGATCAGCGGAATCAATCGGACGTGGTCCGGCGCATTGCGGCTCCGGAATCGCGGATCGGCGGTCGCGGCGTCGCCGGCGACGATCGGATTGCTGTCCGGCACCGTGAAGCGCTCGCGCAGGAATTCCTGGCAATTGGCGCGGCCGAGCAGGAAATCGTGATGGCGGTAGGCGCGGCTGAAGAACCCGATGAAGCCGCCGAGCCCGCCGGTCGCCATCGCCGCCTCGCCCTTCGCGTCGGCGCGCACCGGCGCGATCAGATAGCGGCTATAGATCGACGGGGATTGCGCCAGCGCGAGCTCGCTCGGCTTGAAGCGGCCCTGCGCCGTCATCGCCGCGAGGATCGCGGGAAAGATCTCGCCGATCGACCGCAGATCCGCGTCGCCGAGCGGCGATGGATCGGCGAAGGGATCGACCATGATCACCGCGCGATCGGCCCGCTTGCCGTCGCGCGGGTTGCTGCCCGCAAATCCCGAAAGCACGGCATGCGCGAGATCGAAAGGCTCGTTGTTGAACAGCCCGCCATCGACCGACGTGAAGGCGTAGGGATCCTCGATCTTGCTCCAGTTCGGCTTCACGAACGCGACCTCGCCGTCGGCATCGAGGCGGGGAAAGCGCGTGTCGTAGACGGATTGCTCGCGCGGGATGAAGCGGGCTTCGAGCGCGCCCGGGAACGCGCCGGTCGCCAGCGCGCCGGTGCGCAGATGAAACCACGCCGGGTTCGTGCGGTCGTCCGGCAGCGCGATCGCGCCGGGCGGCAGCTTGTCCGCATCGACGAGGCCGCGCGCCGACGCGCCGAACTCGATCCAATCCGCGTGCAAGGTCATGGGATGCGAGAAGCCGGTCGCGCCCTCGAAGCGGATCGGATAGGGCACGCCGCGCAGATTGGCGAGGGTGAGCTTGACCAGGAACGGATCCGCCATCCAGCCGCGAGTCGCTGGATCCGCCGCGCCGTCGCCGCGGAATTCGACCACGCTCTGCGCCAGTCGATCGAGGCAGCGCGCATTGAGGATCGAGCGGAATTCCGGCTTCGGTCCCTCGAGATCGTCGGTCGCCAGCAGATCGGTGATGCTCAACCCGTCGACCCAGACTTTGTAGAACGGGCTGGTGGTGAGGTCGGGATTGCGCGCCGGCGCTGCGGGCGTGAAGCGGCGCGAGGCCGAGGCCGCCATGATCGCGCCATTCATCCCGCCCGCCGAGGCGCCGGCGACCACGCGCAGCTTCACCTCGTGACGCGGCACGTTGTCGCCGCGCAGCTTCGCGGCGGTCCAGGCATCCAGCGCCTCGTAGAGGAAATCGAGCACGCCGGCGGTATACGACCCCGCCGACACCGCGCCGGCGAGACACAGGCCCAGCTCGAAAGTCCGCGGCGCGGGCTGACGTCCCGGCGCGTACCAGGCAAGCCAACGCGATCGATCGTCGGTCATGATCCCCTCCTCTGTTGCTCCGGTTCGAGATCCCATTCCGTCTGCACGGCCGGGTCCGGCTCACGGTCGCGATGCAAGCCACGCAGGCGCGCGAAGAGTTCCGGCGACACTAGTCGCGCCAGCGCCCACACCGCCATCGCGCGCACCAGCGCAGAAGCATCGCCGAGCAAGCGTTCCGCGCTTGGGACAAGTCTGGGATTTCCCGAGTTGCCGATCGCGATCAGCACATTGCGCACGAAGCGATCGCGGCCGGTGCGCTTGACCGGCGTGCCGGCGAAGAGCGCGCGAAACGCGGCGTCGTCGAGCGCCGCGAGCGCCGCCAGGCCCGGCGCATCCAGCGCGGCACGCGGGCTCAGCGCCGCCTCGCGCGAGATTTGCGCGAATTTGTTCCACGGGCATACGGCCAGGCAATCGTCGCAGCCGAACACGCGGTTGCCGATCGCGGCACGAAATTCCGGCGCGATATGGCCCTTATGCTCGATCGTGAGATACGCGATGCAGCGCCGCGCATCGAGCCGGTAGGGCGCCGGGAAAGCCTGGGTCGGACAGATATCGAGGCAGCGCGTGCAAGCGCCGCAGAGATCGTCATGCCCGGGACCCGGCCCGAGTTCGAGCGTCGTGAACACCGCGCCGAGGAACAGCCAGGAGCCGAACTCGCGCGACACCAGATTGGTGTGCTTGCCCTGCCAGCCGAGCCCTGCGGCTGCGGCCAGCGGCTTCTCCATCACGGGCGCCGTGTCGACGAAGATTTTCACCTCGCCGCCCAAAGTCGCGACCATCCAGGACCCGAGCGTCTTCAGCCGCGATTTCAGCACGTCGTGATAATCGCGCCGCCGCGCATAGGCCGAGATCGCGCCCTGGCTCGGATGGCCGAGCAGCTCGAGCGGATCGCGCTCCGGCGCGTAGTTGACCCCGACCATCACGACGCCGCACGCCGCCGGCCACAGCACACGCGGATCGCCGCGCCGCTCGGCATTGGCCGCCATCCACCCCATCTCGCCGTGCTGGCCCGCGGCCAGAAACTCATGGAGCCGCGCCGTGGTCTCGGCCGCCAGCGCAGCCGGCGCGAATCCCACCGCATCGAAGCCGAGCGCACGCGCCTGCGCGGAGATCTGCGTGCGGGACTGTGACGTGAGATCCATCGCGTCGAGCTTACTCGCACGGGCGTTGCGTCAACACCCCTCCACTCCCTGAGACCAGTCTCACCACCCCGCGCGCTT
>JANNTF010001189.1:0-2767 GCA_031403455.1 Alphaproteobacteria bacterium
CTTGTCGCCGCCGCCCTGGCCGCCGCGATCGGCGCGATCTGCCTGCGCACCACCGGCATCTATTTCATCATGAGCACGCTGGCCTTCGCGCAGATGATCTATTTCCTGTTCGTCTCCTTACGCTTCTACGAGAACGACCGCGCCTATGGCGGCGATGACGGGCTGCGCTTTCCCGGCCGCACGCAGGTGCTGGGCCTCGTCGACACGGGCGACGGAATCGCCTTCTATTATCTCGTGCTCGGTGTGCTGATGGCCGTGCTGTTCCTCGGCCATCGCCTGACCCGGGCGCGCTTCGGCGTGGCGCTCCAGGGCATTCGCGACAACGAACGCCGCATGCGCGCGATTGGATTTGCGACGCCGCGCTACAAGCTTGCCGCCTTCGTGCTCGCGGGCGCGGTGGCCGGACTTGCCGGAGCCTTGCTCGCCTTCCATGAAGGCTATGTCAGCCCCTCGCTCATGCACTGGACGCGCTCGGGCGATCTCATCGTCATGGTCGTGCTCGGCGGCATGGGCAGCCTGTTCGGCCCCGTCGCGGGCGCCGCGATGTTCCTGCTGCTCGAGAAATTCCTGCCCGACTATACGGAGCATTGGATGCTCGTGTTCGGGCCGATCCTCGTGCTCGTCGTGCTCTTCGCCAAGCATGGCCTGATCGGACTCGTCGACAGGCGGACGGAGGAGACCAATGGCGGGCCCTGAGCCTCTCCTCGAGATCCGCGGACTCGTGAAGCGCTTCGGCGGCCTGGTCGCCACCGATCGCCTCGATCTGTCGATCGCGCCAGGCGAGATCCACGCCGTGATCGGCCCCAACGGCGCCGGCAAGACGACGCTGATCGCCCAGCTGATGGGTGAGATCATGCCCGACGCCGGCACGATCCGTTTCGATGGCGCCGATCTGACGCGGATGCCGGCGCCCGCGCGCGCGCGGCGCGGGCTCGCGCGCTCGTTCCAGATCACGCAGATCTTCCGGCGGTTCACCACGCTCGAGAACGTCCTGCTCGCCATCCAGGCGCGCGAGGTCCAGGGCTGCGGCTGCTGGATCGATGCACGACGCGATGCCCGTCTCGTCGAGCCCGCGCAGGCGATCCTCGCGCGGGTCGGTCTCACGCCACGCGCCGATCAGATCGCGGGCGCGCTGGCGCATGGCGAGCAGCGCCAGCTCGAGATCGCGATGGCGCTGGCCACCAACCCCCGCATGCTGCTGCTCGACGAGCCGATGGCGGGCATGGGCAAGGACGAATCGGAGCGCATGACCACGCTGCTCCTGGCGCTCAAGGGCCGCGAGACGATGCTGCTCGTCGAGCACGACATGGATGTCGTCTTCGCGCTGGCCGACCGCATCACCGTGTTGGTCTACGGCCGGGCGATCGCCACGGGAACGCCGGATGCGATCCGCGCCAATCCGGACGTGCGCGCGGCCTATCTCGGCGAGGACGAAACGGCATGAGCGCGATGCTGCACGCCGCGGGCATGGATGCGAGCTATGGCGCCAGCCAAGTGCTGTTCGGCGTGGCGTTCGAGATCGGCTCACGCGAAGTCGTCACGCTGCTCGGCCGCAACGGCATGGGTAAGACCACGACGATACGCTCGATCCTCGGGCTCATGCCGATCCAGCGCGGCGAGGTCAGCTTCGCGGGCCAGCGCATCACGGGTCTGCCCGCCTATCGGATCGCGCAGGCCGGACTCGGGCTCGTGCCCGAGGGACGCCAGATCTTTCCCAACCTCACCATCCACGAGAATCTGGTGGCGACCGCCCGGTCGGGCGCCTGGACCCTGGAGCGTGTCTACGGCCTGTTTCCGCGGCTGAAAGAGCGCGCCGGCAACATGGGCAATCAACTCTCCGGCGGCGAACAGCAGATGCTGGCGATCGGCCGCGCGCTGATGACCAACCCGACGCTGCTGATCCTCGACGAGGCGACGGAGGGACTCGCGCCGCTGATCCGCGCCGAGATCTGGCGCGTGCTGGGCGAGCTCAAGGCATCCGGTCTGTCGATCCTGGTGATCGACAAGAACATCAAGGCCCTGCTCCGCCTCGCCGACCGCCATGTGATCCTCGAGAAAGGACGCGTGGTGTGGACCGGAACATCGACCGAACTGGCGCGGGACGAGGCGCTGCAACATCGCTATCTCGGGGTCTGACCCGCGGCCCCGGGGCGCGCGGCATCACCGCGACGCCGCGAGGATCAGCTCGCTCGCCTTCTCCCCGATCATGATGCAAGCGGCGTTGGTGTTGCCCGACACCACCGTCGGCATCACCGAGGCGTCCGCGACGCGCAGCCGCTCGATCCCGCGCACGCGCAGGCTCGCATCGGTCACCGCCTGCGCATCGCCGTCCGGTCCCATGCGGCATGTGCTGGTCGGATGGAAGATGGTCGTGCCGTTCTGTCGCGCGATCGCCAGCAACTCGGCGTCGCTGTCGTGCTGCGGACCGGGGATCGTCTCCTCCGCGATGTAGGGCGCGAGCGGCGATTGCGCGGCGACGCGCCGCGCCACTTTCATGCCGCCGACGATCGTCTCCTGATCGCCACGAGTCGCCAGGTAGTTCGGCATGATCGCGGGATGCTCGCGCGGATCGTTGGATTTCAGATGGATCCAACCGCGGCTCTCCGGCCTGAGCTGGCAGATCGAACTCGTGATTCCCGGATAGGGGTGGAAATCGCCGCCGGGCTTGTCCATCGAGACCGGGAAGATGTGGAACTGGATGTCCGGCGTCGCGAGTTCGGGGCGCGACTTGCAGAAGATCCCGACCTGGCCTGCGCCGATCGTCAGC
>JANNTF010001190.1:0-6176 GCA_031403455.1 Alphaproteobacteria bacterium
GCACCACGTGCACAGCGCGCTCTATCCGGTGATCCGGCAGCTCAGTCGCGCCGCCGGCATCGTCGACGACGATGATGCGGAGGCGCGATCGACGAAGCTCGCCGGCCTCGCCGAGCGATCGGGCATCGCGGCCGCGAGCGCCGTGCCGCTGCTCGCCGCCCTGCTCTCGGTCGCGCCGACCGCCGCCTATCCGGCGCCGGATATGCCGCCGCCGCCGCAGAAGGCGGCGACCCTCGCGCTCCTGGTCGATCTCCTCGCCGGCCTCGCGCGGGGCGCACCGGTGCTGATGGTGCTGGAGGATCTGCACTGGGTCGACCCGACGACGCGCGAGCTCTTCGACCTGCTGGTGGCGCGGATCGCGGAGCTGCCGGTCCTGCTCCTGGTCACGTTCCGGCCGGAGATCGCCACGCCCTGGGACGGGCGCGGTCACGTCACGCTGCTGCCGCTCGGCCGTCTGGGTCGGCGGCAGGTCGAGGCGCTCGTCGTCGCGGTGGCGCGCGGCAAGGCGCTGCCGACGGAAGTGGTGGAGCAGATCGCCGCCAAGGCCGATGGCGTGCCGCTGTTCGTCGAGGAGCTGACCAAGGCGGTGCTCGAGGGCGGGTTGCTGCGCGAGGCGGCCGACCGATACGAGCTGACGGGGTCATTGCCGGCACTTGCGGTGCCATCGAGCCTGCAGGCCTCTCTCGTCGCGCGTCTCGATCGCCTGAGCGCGGCACGCGACGTGGCGCAGACCGGAGCGGCACTCGGTCGCGAGTTCGATTTCGAGCTCCTCGCCGCGGTGTCCACGCAGTCCGAGCGGCGACTCGGCGACGCGCTCGCCGAGCTCGAGCGCGCCGAGCTTCTCTTCGCCCGCGGCGCGCCGCCGCACACCTCCTGGATCTTCAAGCACGCCCTGATCCAGGACGCCGCCTACGGGACGCTGCTGCGATCCGCCCGCGTCACGCTCCACGCCAGGATCGCCGACACGATCCGCTCCCGCTTCCCGGCGCTCGCCGAACGGGAGCCGGAGACCCTCGCCCGCCACTGCTTCGAGGCCGGGCGGCTCGCCGACGCCGCCGGACTCTGGGAACAGGCCGGCGACCGCGCGGCCGATCGCTCCGCGATCGCGGAGTCGCTGGCGCATTAAGATAGCGCCAGCGCCTGCCTGCGCGCCATCGGCGACGGCGAGACGGGTCACGGCGCGCATATCGCCGAGATCGGCCTCAAATGGGCGCAGGTGCTGCTGCAGGTCGAGGGATTCGGCTCCGCCGCCGTGGAGAGGACGCTCGTGCAGGCCATCGAGGAGGCCGACCGTGCCGACGCGCTGGATGTCGCGATCAGGGGCCGCCTGGCGCGGAACGTCTGCTTCTTCACCCGCCTGCAGTATCGCGAGGCCCTCGACAACGTTCTCCATCGCCTGCCGAGCGATGAGGCGGCCCTCGCGCCTGCGACGCGCGTGCATGTCCTGCAGACCACCGCGATCTCCCGCTTCGCCCTCGGGGATTTCACCGGCGCGGCCGCGGAATGGACGAAGTCCCTGGCACTCGATGATCGCGCGCCAGTGACCTGGGGCGGACCCGGCGGTGCCCTGCCAAGCGTGGTCGGGCGATCCTATCTGTCCTGGGTCACCGCCATTCTCGGCCATCTCGACGACAACGTGCGGCATAGCCGCGACGCCTTAGACCGGGCGCGACCCGTCGGACATCACTTCTCAACCACCTGGGCCCATCTGGCCCACGCGCGTGCGCTGTTGCGGATCGGCGACTGGCAGGGCGCGGCCGACGCGGCGCTGGCCGGGCTGGAGATCACGCGTCGCTACGGCTTCCCCGCGCGCGAGGGAAATCTTCGCAAGTTTCTCGGGCTGGCTCTGCTCAATCTCGGCGAGGTCGACGCGGGCGTTGCCGAAATCGCCGAGGGCGTGGCGTTGTGGCTCCGCTATGCGGGACCGTTCAATATGACGATCTGGTATCCCGACTTCGCCCACGCACTGCTCGACACACGTCACGAGGCGCTGGCCCGGGAATGGATCATGCGGGCACGCAGCCTGCATGACGGCTCGCAGGAGCGCATCGGATCGGCGGAGATCCTGCGCGCGGAAGGGCTGGTCAGCCTGCGCGACGGCGCGAGCGACGAGGCCGAGCGGCTGTTCCGCGCGGCCCTCGCCGTCGCGGCCGCGCAGCAGGCCAGGCTGTTCGAGCTCCGCGCCGCCACCGACCTTGCTCGGCTCCTCGCCGAGCGATCGCGCCGCGACGAGGCCCGTCTCACCCTCGCCCCGCTCTACGCCTGGTTCACCCAGGGCTTCACGTCGCCGGACCTTCGCCGCGCCAAGATGCTGCTCGATGAGATCGGACGCTGACATGCAACGTCGACTCGCCGCCGTGCTGTGCACTGACATCGTCGGCTACTCGCGGCTGATGGGGGCCGACGAGGTGGGGACGCTGACGGCGCTCAAGGCGCATCGCACGGCGATCGAGACGGTGATCGCGGATCATGACGGGCGCGTGGTGAAGTCGACCGGCGACGGGTTGCTGGTCGAGTTCCCGAGCGTCGTGGCGGCGGTCGCAGCGGCGGTCGCGATCCAGACGCTGATGACCGAACGCGGCGCGACGGAGCCCGAGGAGCGACGGCAGCGTCTGCGCATCGGCATCCATCTCGGCGACGTGATCGCCGCCGACGACGACATCTACGGCGACGGCGTCAACATCGCCGCCCGGCTGCAGGAGCAGGCCGAGCCCGGCGGCATCGCGCTGTCGCGCATCGTGGCGGACAGCGTGCGAGGCAAGATCGACGCGACGCTGGTCGATGCCGGCGAGCGGGCGCTCAAGAACATCGCGACACAAGTCCAGGTCTTTCGCATCGCGCCGCCGGGCGGCTCGACCGCGAGTGTTCGCGCCGGATCCGGTGCGCCGCTGCCGCTGCCGGACAAGCCGTCGATCGCCGTGCTGCCCTTCGCCAACATGTCGCGCGATCCGGAGCAGGAATACTTCGCCGACGGCATCACCGAGGACATCATCACCGAACTGTCGCGCTTCCGCTCGCTGTTCGTGATCGCGCGCAACTCGAGCTTCACCTACAAGGGCCGGGCCGTGGATCTGAAGCAGGTCGGCCGCGAGCTCGGCGTGCGCTATGTGCTCGAGGGCAGCGTGCGCAAGGCGGCGGAACGCCTGCGCATCACCGGCCAGCTGATCGACGCCACGACCGGGGCGCATCTCTGGGCCGAGCGCTACGACGGCACGCTCGAGGACGTGTTCGACCTGCAGGACCGGATCACCGGCCGCGTGGTGAGCGCACTGATGGCGAATCTCGAGCAGGCCGAGATCGAGCGGGCGCGGCGCAAACCGACCGCCAGCCTCGAGGCCTATGACTACTGCCTGCGGGCCAAGGCCGCGATCTCTCACATCAGCCCAGCCACGATCGCCGAGGCGCTTGACCTCCTGGGACGGGCGATCGAGAGCGATCCGAACTACGCGGCGGCCTATGGGCTCGCCGCGAGGTGCCACGGCCTGCGCACGGCTTTTGGTTGGGTCGACGACCGGGCGATGGCCGCCGGCGAAGCGGAGCGGCTGGCCCGGCGGGCAGCCGCGCTGGCGCCTGACGACGCGGTGATCCTGGGCATGACCGGCTTTACGCTCGCCTACTTGGTCCACGACCTCGAGGCGGCGATCGGGTCCGTGTCGCGCGCCTTGGCGATGAGCCCGAACTACGCGCCGAACTGGGGCTACAGCGCCTGGATCCGCCTCTGGTGTGGTGAGCCGCGCGCAGCGCTGGAGCACGTGCAGAACGCTCTGCGCCTCAATCCGCTCGACCCGGGGATCGTCATCACGCGCGATGCCCTCGCACATAGCCATTACTTCCTCGATGAATTCGACGCCGCAGCAGCCGTAGCGCGAGAGAGCCTCCAGTCAGGACCGGATAATGCCCCGACCCTGCGGATCGGCACCGCTGCGCTGGCGATGGCCGGTCGCCTCGAGGAGGCCGTCGCGCTGCGCATGAGGCTCCAGGTGATCGATCCCGGCCTGACTTTGGCGAACCTCACCTCACGCCAAGGGCCGTATCGTCGCGCCGAGGACATCGCGCGCTACGCCGAGGGCCTGCGCCGCGCCGGCCTGCCGGAATGACGATCGCCGAAAGGAAGCGCGTCATTCGCCTGGCGCGGGGCAGCGATCACCAAGGCGCCGATTGCTCCCGGCGTCAACTCGGCGGTCCTGACCTGCACGACGCTCGGACCGTCCGCATGGGTGAGCGTCAGGAGGTGACCGAAATCGAGATCATGCGTGAGGACGATCGCGCCGGAAGCCCGTGCATGAGCAGGGATCTCCGCATCGGACGCCGTCGCTGCGCCTGCCGGCGCGGGCGGCCGATACCCATCCGGTGATCGACGTCTTCGGCGCGTCGCCGCCGGACCTGGCGTGCGCGGCCAGCCTCGATCTGGTCGAGCATGGACTGGCGCTCAGCGACATCGACAGCCGCAACGCTGGCCGGCACGAGTCCGACCTGCCACTCTGCGGGTGCAGGGGTGTCATTCGAATGAGCGTGTTCGCTGCTTGGTTGAATGGGATCGGGCTCGGGCATCATGCCGAACTGTTCCGCATCAACGCGATCGACTTCGACGTGCTGCCGGGTCTGACCGCGACCGACCTCATGGAGCTCGACCTGCCGCTCGGCGACCGCAAGCGGCTCTTGAAGGCGATCGCTGCGCTGGGCGAGGCGGCGACGGCGGCCAAGCCGGCGGACGCGCCGGCGCCGCCGGTGGCGGAGCGCCGGCAGCTGACGGTTCTGTTCGCGGATCTCGCGGGCTCGACGGCGCTGTCGGGTGCGCTCGATCCGGAAGAGCTGCGCGAGGTGATGCGCGGTTACCAGGCGGCGGTGGCGGGCGTGATCCAGGCGGCGGGCGGGTTCCTCGCCAAGTATCTCGGCGACGGGGTGTTGGCCTATTTCGGTTATCCGCAGGCGCAGGAGGACGCCGCCGAGCGCGCGGTGCGCGCGGGCCTCGCGGCGCGTGATGCGGTGGCAGCACTGCCGACGGTGAAGGGAACCGCCCTCGCGGCGCGCGTCGGCATCGCGACCGGGCCGGTCGTCGTCGGCGACATCGTCGGCGAGGCGCTGGCGCGCGAAGTGAACGTGGTCGGCGAGACGCCGAACCTGGCCGCGCGGCTGCAGGCGCTGGCCTCGCCGGGGCAGGTGGTGATCGCCGAGACGACGCGCCGTCTGGTGGGCGGGCTGTTCGCGCTCGCCGAGCTCGGGCCGCAGGAGCTGAAGGGACTCGCCGCGCCGGTGAGCGCCTATGCAGTGACCGCCGAGCGCGCGATCGAGAGCCGCTTCGCGGCGGTGCGCGGCGGCCGCTCGCGCTTCGTCGGCCGGGCACAGGAGGTCGGGCTGCTGCTCGACCGCTGGGAGAGCGCCAAGGCGGGCGAGGGCCAGCTCCTGCTGCTGTCGGGCGAGGCGGGGATCGGCAAGTCGCGCATCACCGAGACCTTCGGGTCGCGCATCTCCGGCGAGCCGCATGTCCGTATCCGCTGGCAATGCTCGCCGCAGCACGTCAACTCGCCGCTGCATCCCGTGGCGGCGCAGCTCGCGCGCGCCGCGGGGATCGAGCCCGGCGACGACGACGCCACGAAGACGGCGAAGTTGCAGGCAACCCTGCGCAGGAGCGATGCCGATGGCCTGGGGCTGATTGCGAGCGTGCTGGGTGTCCCGCTGCCGGCGACCTCCGAGCTGGCGCAGATGGCGGCCGCCTTGCGCCGGCAGCGGACGTTCGAGGCGCTGGTCGAGGAGCTTGCGATCATCAGTCGGGAGACGCCGGTGCTGCTGCTGCTCGACGATGCGCACTGGATCGACCCGACGACGCAGGATCTCGTCGGCGTGATCGTCGAGCGCCTGCCCAGGCTCGGCGTCCTCGCGCTCATCACGCATCGGCCGGAGTACAAGCCGCCCTGGGCCGGTGCCACGAATGCCACGCAACTGGCGCTCAACCGCCTGACGCGCGCGCAGATCGCCAGCCTGCTCGACGACCTCGCCGGCGGTCGCGCGCTGCCGGCCGCGGTGGTCGAGCACATCGCCGCCAAGTCGGACGGCATCCCGCTCTATGTCGAGGAGATGTTCGAGGCGCTGCGCGACGGGGGCATGCTTGCGGAGCAGGACGGCGCCTTCGTCCTCGCCCGGCCGCTCGAGGGCCACGCCGTGCCGGCGACGCTGCA
>JANNTF010001191.1:0-2240 GCA_031403455.1 Alphaproteobacteria bacterium
GAGGGTTGGGGTGGGGGGACGCGCATCACCAAGGAAGTCCACATGCAGAACATGAATCGCCAATGGCGTCTCAAGTCGCGGCCGCTTGGCATGCCGACGCCCGACAATTGGGAGCTCGTCGAGGGTCCGATCCCCGATCCCGGCGAGGGGCAGGTCGTCGCGCGCGCCTGCTGGCTCTCGGTCGATCCGTATATGCGTGGGCGCATCGCCGCGGGGCCGAGCTACGCCAAGCCGGTGGAGCCCGGCGACGTGATGCAGGGCGGTGGCGTCGGCGTGGTCGTGCGCTCGCGCAATCCTGTCCTGAAGCCCGGCGACATCGTCGAGAGCAAGGGCTGGGGCTGGCAGGATTACGCGACGCTCAATCCGCAGGGCACGCGCAAGATCGATCCGACGCACGGGCCGATGCGCCACGCGCTCGGCATTCTCGGCATGCCCGGACTCACCGCGTATTTCGCGTTCCTCGATGTCGGCACACCGCGTGTCGGTGACACGGTGGTCGTGTCCTCGGCGTCGGGCGCGGTCGGCCAGGTCGTCGGCCAGATCGCGAAGCTGATGGGCTGCCGCGCGGTGGCGGTGGCCGGCGGCGCGGCGAAGCTCGAATGGTGCCGCGAGCTCGGCTACGATGCCGGGGTCGACTACAAGGGCGGCGATCTGCGCGGCGCGCTCGCCGCCGCGACGCCCGAGGGCATCGACGTCTATTTCGACAACACCGCCGGCCCGATCTTCGACGCCGTGATGGAGCGCATCAATCTGCGCGCGCGCATCATCCAATGCGGCACGATCGACACCTACAACCGCGCCGGCCAACCCGATACCGGCTTGCGCCATCACCGCCACATGCTGGTGAAGCGCGCGCGCTGGCAGGGTTTCCTCTACCCGGATTACGCGCACCGCGCGGAGGAAGGCCTCGCGCGGCTTGGCCAATGGATCCGCGACGGCAAGCTGCGCTACCGCGAGGACATCGCCGAGGGGATCGAGCAGATGCCGCACGCATTTCTCAAGCTGCTCACCGGCCAGAATCTCGGCAAGCAGCTGGTGCGGATCGCAGCGGAGCCCGGCGCGTGATGGGGCGTCTGCTCGCGCTGTTCTGCGCGCTGGTCTGGTTCACGACGCGTGCGGCATCGGCCGGCGACCTGATCGTCGAGGAAATCTCCTTCCCGCTGGTGCTGCCCGAGCAGACGCTGACTCTGGTCGGCACGGTGATCCGGCCGGCCGGCGCTGGGCGCTTTCCGGCGATCGTCCTCAGCCACGGCGCCTGGGGACCGGCGGAGCGCCGCCGCGAGAAGCCCCGCCTCGATCTCGCGCCGCTGAGCACCTGGCTCGCCGAGCGCGGCTATGCGGTGCTCGTGCCGATGCGCCGCGGCTACGGCGCGTCGGAAGGCGAGGTCGCCGAATCCTCGGGCGGCTGCAGCGATCCGGATTACGTCAAGGCGGGGCTCGCGGGCGCGGAGGACATTCTCGCGGCCTTGCGCTGGCTGCAGCGGCAGGGCTTCGTCGACGCACGGCGCTCGCTGCTCGTGGGCTACTCGGCCGGCGGCTGGGGCTCGCTCGCGGCGGCGAGTCTACGGCCCGAGGGGCTCGTCGCCCTCGTCAATCTCGCCGGCGGGCGCGGCGGCTTCGCCGGCAATGGCTGGCCTTGCGTGGCGCCGCGCATGATCGAGGCGGCGCGCGGCTTCGCGGCGCGCAACCCGGCGCTGCCGAGCCTGTGGCTCTACGGCGTGCACGACGCCTTGTTCGGTCCGGAATTCGCGCGCCAGCTCGCCGCGGCGTGGAACGAAGCTGGCGGCGTCGCCGAGTTGCACGTGATCGCGCCGGAATTTCCGGACGGCCACGGCGTGTTCATGGATGCCGACGGCACCGATTACTGGCGCCAGCCGATGGCCGAGTTCCTCGCCCGCGCCGCGCGCTGACGCTCGGCGCTACAGCCTCCCGGCAACCGCGGCCTCGTACATGCGGCGCATCTCGGGCACGCCTGCCTTGACCGGATTGCCGCCCGCGGTCGGATCCTCGGCCGCCATCGCGGCGAAGCGGTCGAGATGCTCGGGTTTCACGCCGATCTCAGCGAGCGTGTTCGGGATGCCGATTTCGCGGCGCAAGGCGAGCGACCATTCCATGAAGCCGTCGAAACCGGGCTTGGCGAGGCCGAGATAGCGCGACAGCCGCGTGATCTTCTCGGCGATCGCATCGCGATTGAACATCAGCACATAGGGCATCGCGACCGCGTTGGTCAGGCCGTGATG
>JANNTF010001192.1:0-1953 GCA_031403455.1 Alphaproteobacteria bacterium
ACACTTAGTCCCCATGCGGCGTTCTACAGTCCGGATGCCAATGTCGACCTACGGCGCAAGACGATCGAGACGGTGCTCGACTACCTGGAAACCGGGGTCCTGGCGAACTGCGTAAACCAGACAGCGATCGTGACGCCATGACGCGCGTTTCACCTATCCGCGGCCTGTTCGCAGTCTTGACGCGGAGCCCAGCCAATCAGTTATCATAACAAGTTGCTTAAAATCGGGCGCAGCGTGTCAGCGCTCGTTCAAACGCAGCCAATCGCAAAATGGGGAGGTACGTCATGTTGAAGAGCGCCATGGTCGTCGTCGTCGCATCGTTGGGCTTGGTCGGTGCCGCGGACGCGCAAAACAAGGTCAACCTGCGGTTCGCCGTCGGTGCCAATGATCATCCGACGGACGGAATGGCCGTCGGTATGAAGACGCTGAAGCAGTACGCAGAGTTCAAGTCCAAGGGTGAGATCGAGATCAGGATCTTTTGGAACACGCTCGGTGGATCCCTGCCAGTCACCGAACAGGTGAAGAACGGCACCCTCGATATGGCGCTGACCGACGATTCAGTGCTCGGGTCCTTCCACAAACCGATGCAGGCATTCCAGATCCCCTATCTCTTCGCGTCGTCTGCGGCGGCGTGGGAGTTCACGAACACACAGGTCGTGCGCGACATGGTCGAGGACATGCGCAAGGCAACAGGGCTGCGTACCCTCGCCTTCTCCGAGAACGGCTTTCGCAACATGACCAACAACGTGCGCGAACTGAAGACGCCCGATGACATGAAGGGTCTGAAGATGCGCACGATGCAAAGTCAGGTGTATGTCGCGTTCATGCAATCGATGGGCGCTGCAGCGACCCCGATCGCCTGGCCCGAAACGATCCCGGCGCTCAAGACCAATGTGGTCGACGGACAGGAGAACGCCGCGACGACTGTGCTCGACGCAAAGATCTACGAAGTCCAGAAATTCATGAGCGTGAACGAGCACATCTACGGCTACCATTTGATCATCATCAATGACGGCATCTTCCAGAAACTTTCGCCCGATCATCGCAAGATCATGATCGAGGCGGCGCGTCTTCATGCGGCAGTGGCCAATTCTCGCAAGGCTGCTGACGCAATGTCGGCGGTGGACGAAATTCGCAAGAAGGGCGTGAAGATCTACGTGAACTCGCCGTCCGAGAAGGAGCAGTTTCGGCAGCAATCGCAGAAAGCTGTGATCGATTTCATCGCGACCCAGGCCGGTCGCGAGACGGTCGACAAGGTACTTGCGGCCGCCGACGAAGCGAACAAGCGGCTTTACGGGAACTGAGACAGGACCGGAGCGTCGGCGTGTAAGCGCGCGCCGACGCTTGGTTGGAATTGGCGGACATGAAGCGCGTTCGGGTAGGCGTACGGTTCATCGTCGGTGTGGCAGACCACATCTGTGCCGTATGCCTGTTCGCGATTGTCGTACTCAATCTTGCTGCCGTTTTCATGCGGTACGTGTTGGTCGACTCGATCTCTTGGAGCGAGGAGGCGATCCGCTACATCTCCGTTTGGATGGTATTCACGGGCGCCGCGGCCGCGAGCTGGCTGGAAGAGCACATGGATATGAACATGTTCGCTGAATTCGGCGGTGCCACGTTCCAGAGTTGGCACCGCGGTCTCATGCATGGTCTGACCGCCATATTCGCTGGGTTTGTGCTGTGGCAAGGCGTGATCTATTGCTGGCTCAACGGCAAGCAGACGGCGCCAACGACAGGATTGCTGATGATCTATGTCTATGGGGCGATCGCCGTGGGCGGATTGCTCCTGCTGATCGTCTCGTTGGTCAAGATCTACGACGCCTTCGTGCCGCCGGAAGTCGTCGAGACTGGAAACAAGGCGTTGCTGTGAGCGCGATTGCGATTGCGCTGAGCATCCTACTCCTTGGTGGGTTGCCGATTGCGTTTTCATTCGGTCTGGCGGCGATCATCGGG
>JANNTF010001193.1:0-7027 GCA_031403455.1 Alphaproteobacteria bacterium
GCCGGCATCACCTTCTGGGATTGCGCGCACGAGGGCTCGGGCGGCATGATGGCCGACGGCTTCACACGGGCGTCCGGCAAGATGTCCATGATGATCGCCCAGAACGGTCCGGGCATCACCAATTTCGTGACGCCGGTCAAAACCGCGTACTGGAATCACACGCCGCTCCTGCTGGTGACGCCGCAGGCCGCCAACCGCACCATCGGCCAGGGCGGCTTCCAGGAGGTCGAGCAGATGGCGCTGTTCCGCGACATGGTCTGCTACCAGGAAGAAGTGCGCGACCCGACACGCGTGGCGGAGGTCCTCGCTCGCGTCATCGCCAAGGCGATCCGCGGTTCCGCGCCCGCGCAGATCAACGTGCCGCGCGATCTCTGGACCCAGGTGATCGATATCAACCTGCCGCCGATCGTCGGTTTCGAACGTCCCTCCGGCGGCGTGATGGCGATCGCCGAGGCCGCGCGCCTGCTCTCGGATGCGAAGTTCCCGGTCATCCTCTCCGGCGCCGGCGTGGTGATCGGCGGCGCGATCGCCGATTGCGCGGCGCTCGCCGAACGACTCGATGCGCCGGTATGCAGCAGCTATCAGCACAACGACAGCTTCCCCGGCAGCCATCGCCTGGCCTGCGGTCCGCTCGGCTATAACGGCTCGAAGGCGGCGATGGAGCTGATCGCAAAGGCCGACGTGGTGCTGGCGCTCGGCACGCGCCTCAATCCGTTCTCGACCTTGCCAGGCTACGGCATCGATTATTGGCCCAAGACGGCCAGGATCATTCAGGTCGACATCAACGCCGATCGCATCGGCCTCACCAAGCCGGTGACCGTCGGCATCTGCGGCGACGCCAAGCAGGTCGCGCGGCAGATCCTGGCGCAGCTCTCGCCACATGCCGGCGATGTCGAGCGCGCCGCGCGCAAGGCGCTCATTCATCAGACCAAGTCGGCCTGGCTGCAGGCGCTGAGCAGCATGGACCACGAGGATGACGACCCGGGCACGACCTGGAATTTCGACGCGCGCAAGCGCGACGCCGATCGCCTATCCCCGCGTCAGGCCTGGCGCGCGATCCAGGCGGGGATGCCGAAGGACGCCATCATCTCGAGCGACATCGGCAACAACTGCGCCATCGGCAACGCCTACCCGACCTTCGAGACCGGTCGGAAATATCTGGCGCCGGGACTCTTCGGTCCGTGCGGCTACGGTTTCCCCGCGATCGTCGGTGCGAAGATCGGCCGCCCGGATCTGCCGGTCGTCGGCTTCGCGGGCGACGGCGCGTTCGGCATCAGCATGAGCGAGATGAGCTCGATCGGCCGCGAGGAGTGGCCGGCGATCACGATGGTGATCTTTCGCAACTATCAATGGGGCGCGGAGAAGCGCAACTCGATCCTGTGGTACGACAACAACTTCGTCGGCACCGAGCTCGACCCGAAGCTCAGCTACGCGCGGGTCGCCGAAGCCTGCGGATTGAAGGGCGTCGTGGTGCGCACGCAGGCCGAGCTGACCGCCACACTGCGCGAAGCCTGCGCGGCGCAGGCGAACGGCGTCACCACCTTCATCGAGGTGATCCTCAACCAGGAACTCGGCGAACCGTTCCGCCGCGACGCCATGAAGAAGCCGGTCGTCGTCGCGGGCATCGACCGCGCGGACATGCGCCCGCAGCAGGGCGTGTGACCTGATCGCGCCGGATCGAGAGACAGTTTCTGCCACGCGCGCGCGACATGTCCGTCGAGCTCCGCAAGCGGGATTATGGCCTCACCGGCGAGGACGCTCGGCATGCCGCCGCCACCGGACTTGCCAATGCGCGCTGGTACACCGCCCCGATCCCGCGCAAACACCTCAAGGAGCTGATGCAGCGACACGATGGTCCGGCCCTGCGCGACACCGCGCTGTGGCTGTCTCTGCTCGGCGCGTCGGGTGCTCTGGGGTGGCAGTTCTGGGGCAGCTGGGCGGCTGTTCCCTGCTTCGCCGCCTACGGCATCCTCTATGGCTCGGCATCCGACAGCCGCTGGCACGAATGCGGACACGGAACGGCGTTCAGGTCACCCTGGCTCAACAGCGTCGTCTATCACATCGCCTGCTTCATGATTCTGCGCGAGCCGACGGTCTGGCGCTGGAGCCATGCCCGTCACCATACCGACACGATCATCGTCGGCCGTGATCCGGAGATCGCGGTGCCGCGGCCGCCGAGCTTTCTCGCCCTGACGCTCGACCTGTTCGCGCTGAAATCGGGGGCCATCGCGCTGCGCAAGCTCGCACTGCATGCGGCGGGGCGACTCACGCCGGACGAAATGACATTCATTCCGGAGACGGAGTGGCCGATGGTCCACCGCATCGCGCGCGTCTATGCCGCGATCTTCGGCGCAGTCATCGGCGCGTGCATCATCGCCAACAGCCTGCTGCCGGCGATGCTCATCGGATTGCCGAGCTTCTACGGCGCATTCTTCGTCCTCTTCTTCGGCATGACCCAGCATGCGGGTCTCGCCGAGGACGTACTCGATCACCGGCTCAACACCCGCACCGTGTACATGAACCCGGTCTTCCGGTTCCTGTACTGGAACATGAACTACCACGTCGAACATCACATGTTCCCGATGGTCCCCTATCACGCGCTGCCGCGGCTGCACGCCGCCATCGAGCCGCATTGCCCGCCACCCTACGCGGGTTGCGTCGAGGCCTATCGCGAGATCCTGCCAGCACTCGCACGCCAGCGGCGGGATCCGAGCCATCGCGTGATCCGGCCGGTGCCCGACACGATCGGGGCGATCGCCGAATGACCGACCGTCCACAGGAGGGAGCGTCGACGGCGCAGGATTGGGTCGAGGTCGGCGATGCCGAACTGGTCGATGCCGAGGACGTCATCCGTTTCGATCATCGCGGCCGGACCTTCGCGATCTACCGCACGCGCGACGACCGTTACTTCGCGACCGACGGATTGTGCACGCACGAGCAGGCCCACCTCGCCGACGGGTTGGTGATGGGCACCATCATCGAATGCCCGAAACACAACGGCCGCTTCGATTTCCGCACCGGGAAAGCGCGCGGCGCGCCGCTCTGCGTCGATCTCGCGGTCTATCCGGTGAAGATCGAGAACGGACGCATCTTCCTGCGGCCCTGATCGATGTCGGCGGCGCCCGAGGCGTGCATGATCGCGACAATCCGCGAGCGACAGCTACAATGACTGCACGAGGACGCGCGCATGAGAGAAGTGCCGACACCACGACGATCCGTCTGCGGCATCGACGAGCTCGAAGGCCATGGCGATCGCGGAGTCACCCATGTGCTGTCCATCATGGATCCCGGGTGGTCCACGCCGCCGGCGTTCGGGCGCTACGCCGCGCATCATCGCCTCGACCTGCGCTTCCATGACGCGATCGAGACGGCGCAATCGGTGATCCTGCCCGAGCGTGGAAACGTCGAGGCGATCCTCGCCTTCGGCGCCAGGCTCGCGGCCGATCATGCGCAGCGCGGCGAGGGCCATGTGCTGATCCATTGCCACGCAGGCGTGTCGCGGTCGACGGCCGCGATGATGGCGCTGATCGCGCTGGCGCATCCCGGCGAGGACGAGGATTCCGTCTTCGAGCGTCTGCTGGTCATTCGCCCGCAGGCTTGGCCGAATCTCCGGATGGTCGGGTTCGCCGATGAGCTGCTCGGCCGTGGCGGACGATTGGTCGCGGCGCTCGGCCGAGTCTATGCGCGCCAGCTCGTCCGGCAGCCCGGCCTGGCCGAAGAGCGCCGCCGCCAGTCGCGCTGGCGCGAGGTCGAACACGGCTTGAACAGCCGGGATGATTTTCGCCGCTCGCCTCGCGACGAGCGCGGCTAAGTCGGCGGCCGCCGGTCACGCCGCGGGCGGGATGTCCTGAAAATAGGGCTCGACCTTGCCGATGAGCTTGATGGTCAGCGGGTTGCCCTTGCGGTCGAGCGTCTTGCCGACGGCAACGCGGACCCACCCCTCGCTCACGCAGTATTCCTCGACGGTGGTCTTCTCGACCCCCTTGAAGCGAATGCCCACGCCGCGCGCGAGCAACGCCTCATTGTAAAACGGGCTGGACGGGTTGTTGCACAGGCGATCGGGTGGCGTGTCTGTCATGCCGTGGGATTAGTTCGAGCGCCGCCCGGAGGCAAGAGGCTTTAAGATGCTGCGGCAGTTCTTCCTCGCCTAGTCGAACTGCGGCGTCGAGCACGTCATCAGTCCGCGAATTGGTAGCTCGCGAGCAATACCCAGCGGCGCGCCCCGGCTTCGCGGCCGCGCTTCGGTTCGAGGGGCGTCGTGTAGTGCCAGAACGGGAGGCGATAGGCGGTGATCAGGCCGTGTCGAGCGACGTCGACGGTCTCGGTGAGATGGCCATCCCTGGCGTAGACCAGCAGCTGGCGGCGCACGTCGCGCGTCACGAGGCTGAGATGGATATCGAGATAGCCGTCGCGCGCATTCGGAATGTCCGGGTGATGGTCGTGATGCGGGCCGATATAGTCGCCGGCGCGGTAGCACAGCAGCTGGCGACCGATACGCGGCCTCAGGCTGCGGCCGACGAGCAACTCGCCGAAGCGCCGCAGCGACTCCGAGCCGAGCATGGCGATCAATCCGGTTGTCTCGGCACGCGACCAGGCGCGGCCGCCGCGGCGACCGAGATAGGCGCTGCTCATGCGCGCGACCTTGGGCAGGCGCTCCTGGAAACTGCGGGTCTGGTTCCAGATCGACTCCGGTGGAATGGCCGCCGCGAGCGGCGCCAGCACGTCGCGCATTCCTCCCGTCTCCAACGAATCGAGGCCGCGCGCACAGCGCCGCGCATCGAGCCAGCCCGGCAGCACCACGAAGGGCCGGGCGGGATCGGCAAGCGCGCCGGCGAGCGGCGAGGATGCGCGCGTGCCACGCACCAAGGCAGCGCGTGCCTGCGCCGTCAGCATCTGGTCGAATTCCGCGGGAAAGGCAGGAGCCGTCATGCGTGCTGGCTAACGCGGCCCCGTCGATCGGGCAATGCTCTTCATGGCGGTCGACGGCCTATATCCTGCGCGCCATGACCCCGCCCCTCAGCGCCGACAGCGAAGCGGCATCGCGACGCGTCTCGGGCGAGCGCCTCGCCTATGCGCTGATGCTGATCTCGACGGCGATGTTCGCGACCAACATGCTGGTCGCACGCGCGACGGTGGACGCCTTCCCGCCGATCGCGCTGGCCTTCTGGCGCTGGGCCGCGACGCTGCTGCTCATGGCGCTGGTTCTGCGCCGCGCCCTGTGGACGAGCCGCGAGGCGGCGCGGGCGGAGTGGCGTCGCCTGCTCGCTCTCGGCGCGATCGGCATGGGAATCTGCGGCGCTTTCGTCTACATCGCCGCCCACACGACAACGGCGACCAATCTCGGAATCATCTACGCCGCCGCTCCGGTGCTGATCATCCTGCTCGGACGATTTCTCTTCGGTGAGCGGCCCGCGCGCGTGCAGATGATCGGCGTGGCGATGAGCCTCGCCGGCGTGGTCGTGGTCGTGATCAAGGGCTCGCTCGCCACGCTGATCGCGATGCGCTTCACGAGCGGCGACATGTGGGCGGTCGCCGCCGCGTCGGGCTGGGGCTTCTATACCGTGCTGCTGAAGCATTGGCCGACGCGGCTCGGATTCAATCTGCGCTTCGCCTGGATCATCGCCGGCGGACTCGTGGCGATGCTGCCCTTTACCATCGTCGAGGGGTTCATCGTCGGGACGCCATCGTTGACGCCCGCCTCGCTCGGCTGGATCGCCGTCCTCGCCGTCGTCGCCTCGACCGGCGCCTTCCCAGACCTACGGCCTCGTCCAGCGCAGCCTCGGCACCGCGCGCGCCGGACCGATCCTCTATCTGATCCCGCTCTATACCGCCGCCCTGGCCTTCGTGTTCCTCGACGAACGGCTGGCGCTCCATCATGTCGTGGGCGCGGCGCTGGTCCTGCCGGGCATTTTCCTCGCGACGCGAAGCACCCCTCGCGAGTGAGCGGCGACGCCCGGTAGAGTGGCAGTCCCCTCGTTCCGGATCGTCAGCCCAATGCCCTACGCTTCCCTCCGCGACTTCATCGCCCGTCTCGAGCGCGACGGACGGCTGGTACGCGTGCGCGAACCGGTCTCGACAGTGTTGGAGATGACGGAGATCCAGACGCGGCTCCTGGCGGAGAAGGGTCCAGCGGTGCTGTTCGAAAACGCCATCCGCGCCGACGGCACGCGCTCGCCGATGCCGGTGCTGGTCAATCTCTTCGGCACGGTCGAGCGCGTCGCCTGGGGCATGGATCGCGAACCCGGACAGTTGCGCGAGATCGGCGAGACGCTCGCCTTCCTGCGTCAACCGCAACCGCCCGAGGGCTGGCGCGAGGCGCTCGAATTGCTGCCGCTCGCCAAGACCGTGCTGTCGATGAAGCCGGGCAGTCGTCTCTTCGGCAGCGCGCCGTGCCACGAAATCGTGCTGACCGGCGACCAGATCGATCTCGGATCCCTGCCGATCCAGAGCTGCTGGCCCGGCGAGCCGGCGCCGCTGATCACCTGGCCGCTGGTCGTGACAAAGGGGCCGAGCGAGAAGCGCGAGGATGCGTTCAATCTCGGCATCTACCGCATGCAGGTGACGGGACGGAACACGACGCTGATGCGCTGGCTCAAGCATCGCGGCGGCGCGCAGCATCATCAGCGCTGGCAGAAGAGCGGCAAGCGCGAGCCGCTGCCCGCGGCGGCGGTGATCGGCGCCGATCCCGGCACCATCCTCGCCGCGGTGACGCCGGTGCCCGACACGCTCTCGGAATATCAGTTCGCCGGGCTGCTGCGCGGCAAGCGCGTCGAGCTCGTCGATTGCAAGACCGTGCCGCTGAAGGTCCCTGCCGAAGCGGAGATCGTGATCGAGGGTCATGTCAGCCTCGACGATCACGGCGACGAAGGTCCCTATGGCGACCACACCGGCTACTACAACAGCGTGGAGAAATTCCCCGTCTTCACCGTCTCGGCGATCACGATGCGCCGCGACCCGATCTATCTCTCGACCTTCACCGGCCGCCCGCCCGACGAGCCGAGCGTGCTCGGCGAGGCGCTCAACGAAG
>JANNTF010001194.1:0-5876 GCA_031403455.1 Alphaproteobacteria bacterium
CGCCTCGGTCAGCGCGAGGAGCCGATCGCCATTCCCGGCACGCCGCCCGATCTCACCGATCCGCCGAGGGGATGCCGCTTCGAGCCGCGCTGTCCTTTCGCCATCGACCGCTGCCGGACCCACGCACCACCGCTGATCGACATCGCCGTGGGCCGTCAGTCGCGCTGCCATCGTGCCCTCGAGATCCACGCTCTTGCGCCCGTGGCCGCCTTGCGTGAAACCTGGGAACTCAGCTCAAGGAGACAAGCATGAACTACTTCGCATACGGGACCCTGCTCGATCTCGAGTACATGCGCCGCCTCTGCCCATCCGCGCGCCCGCTCGGCGTGATGCGGCTCGACGGCTACGAGCTCGGCTTCGCCAAATGCGCCGACCCGTCGCGTGCCGGCTGCACCCTCGATGCGACGCCGGGCGGATCGGTCTGGGGTGTCCACTACGAGCTGTCCGACGCGGACATGATCAAACTCGACGCGGCATCGGGCGTGCCGCAAGGAAATTGGGCGCGCAAACCCGTGACGGTCCACGACCTCCAGGGCAAGCCGGTCGAGACGACGACCTATGCCATCCCGAACGAATCCGGTCGGCACGTGCCGCCCGACGCCTATGTCGATCACATCCTCTCGGGCGCGGCGGAGTTCAAACTGCCGAGCGATTACATCGCCCGGCTGCGCAAGCTGATCGGCGCGGCCCAAGGGCGAGTCGCCTGACGGCTGCCGCGGCGGAACATGGGATGCCGGGATCGTGACGCCGTCCCCGCTTCCCGCGACGATGTCCGCGCGCGTACTCGTGATGTGGGCACTCGCGGCGTCGACATTCCTGTACGCCTTCGTGCAGCGCGTCTCGCCGTCGGTCATGGTCGCGGAGGTGATGGCCGGCTTCGGCGTCGGCGCGGCCTTGCTCGGAAATCTCTCGGCCTTCTATTTCTACGCTTATGCGGCCTTGCAGATCCCGCTGGGGATCCTGTTCGATCGCTTCGGCGTGCGCCGCCTGATGGCCGCGTCGCTGCTGATCTCGGGATCCGGTTCGCTGCTCTTCGCGATGTCGAGCACGCTCGAGTTCGCCTATCTCGGCCGCATGCTCGTCGGCGCCGGCGTCGCCTGTTCCTGGGTCGGCGCCTTGACCGTCGCGGCGCATTGGTTGCCAGCCTCGCGCTTCGCGTTGTTCGCAGGCCTGGCGCAGCTGCTCGGCATGATCGGCGCGATCTTCGGACAGGCCCCGCTCGCCGCCGCCGTGGCGCAGTATGGCTGGCGCGGCACGCTGGTAGCGCTTGGCGCTTTGGGTGGCGCGATGGCCGTGGCGATCTTCGCCGTGCTGCGCGATCGTCCCGCTCATGCCGGATCGAGGCCACGTCTCACCGACGGCATTCGCAGCGTGATCGCCGTGCGCGAGACCTGGGCCTGCGCGGTGTTCGGCTTCGCCACGACCGGACCCATGCTGGCCTTCGCCGGGCTGTGGGCCGTGCCGTATCTGATGACGGTCTATGAGCTGCCACGCACCCAGGCCGCCGCGCTGACCTCGTTGATCTTCGCCGGTTGGGGCATCGGCGCGCCGGCGATCGGCTGGCTCTCCGATCAGTTCGGTCGGCGCAGATTGCCGATGCTGATCTGCGCCGCCGTCGCGGGCGTGCTGTTGGCGGCGGTGATCTTCGGCCCACGTTGGCCGCTCTGGGCGCTGGGAGTCATCTTCGCGCTGCAGGGCGCGGTGGCATCGGCGATGGTCCTGTGTTTCGCGATGGTGAAGGAGCACAACCCGGCGAGCGCGAGCGCCGCCGCGATGGGCGTGGTCAACACTTTCGTGGTCGGCTCGGGTGCCTTGCTGCAGCCCTTGATCGGTTGGCTTCTCGATCTGGGCTGGCGCGGCGCGACGCTGAACGGCGCGCGAGTCTACGACGCCGCCGCCTATACCCAGGCGCTCGCGCCGCTCCCGCTGCTATTCGTGCTGGCGTTCGTTGCAGGCCTCCTGATGCGCGAGCTCGGCCACACCGAACCGGTCCCGCGGAGGCGCGGAACGGCTGCGAAACCTTGAATCGCCTCGTGTCGGAGGTACTTCCCGCGCGGCCGCGCCAAGCTCCCGATTGCCGACACAGAGAGAGAACGCGGTTCATGGACGGCATCACGAATGCGATCGCCTCAGGCGGCCCGCTGTGGCTCTGGATGCCCACGGCGATTCTACTCGGCGCCGACAATCTGATCGCCGATCGCATCGAGCCTTGGCTGCAGCTGGTCTCGGGATTTCTGGTCGCGGCCATGGCGCTGTGGATGGCCCACCGCACGCTCGATCTCGCGGATTCGAGGCGAGCGACGCACGGACATGACCATCATGACCACGGCCATGGACATCACGATCACGAACATCATCAACACGGCGAGGATGCACATGCCGCCGCTCATCAGCGGGAGATCGAGGAGGTGGTCGCGCGCGGACCGGTGACGACCGGAAAAGTCATCCTGTTCGGCCTGTCGGGTGGACTCGTCCCCTGCCCGGCCGCCGTCGACGTCCTCCTGCTCAGCCTCCAGATTGGCGCGACGATGAACGGGATGATTTTGGTCGCCGGTTTCTCGATCGGGCTCGCGCTGACGCTGGTGGCCGCCGGTGTCATCGCGGCGATCGGCATTCGGCATTTCGGCGTGCGGCTCGACCGCCAGTCAAGCTGGCGCAGACGGCTGCCGATCGCCTCGGCCTGCATCCTCCTCGCGATCTCGACCGTCAGCATCTGGCAGGGCATGAGCGCGATCCGCCGAGGTGCCCATTCCCACGCGGCGGCCGCGACCGCACCAATGCTTTCTAAGTCACCGACGATCACCTATAGCTGCGCCGGATGTCCGACGCCTTGCTGATCACGCGCGACGGCCCGCGCGTCACACTCACGCTCAACCGTCCTTCGCGGCTGAACGCCCTCGATCTCGCGCAATGGAATCGCTTGGGCGACGCCATGCTGACGCTCGGCACGGACACGACGATCCGCGTCGTGGTGATCACGGGTGCCGGCGATTGCTTCGCGGCGGGCGGCGACATCGAGGAATTCACGCGTGTCCGACGCAGTCCAGGCGAGGCGAAGGCCTATGATGCGCGCGTGATGCGCGCCACGCGCGCGATCGCCACATGCCCGCAGCCGGTGATCGCCGCGATCCGCGGCGCCTGCGTCGGCGGCGGGCTCGAGATCGCTTGCGCGTGCGACCTGCGTATCGCCAGCCGCACGGCGCGCTTCGGCATTCCCGTGACCAAGCTCGGCATGGCGGCGCCGCCTGAGGAGATCGCGCCGCTGATCGACCTCATCGGCATCGATGGCGCGCTCGAGTTGCTGTTGGAGGCGCGGTTTTATGATGCCGCCGAAGCGCTGGCGAAAGGCCTGGTGACACGGATCGTCGATGACGACGCACTCGCCGCCGAGGTCGCCGCCAGCGTGGCGCGGATCGTGGCCGGCGCGCCGCTCGCGGTGCAGGCCCATAAGCGCGTCGTGCGCGAATGGGCGCGGCGGGGCGACATCTCGCACGAGACGATCGAGCGCGCCTATGCGACGATCGCTTCCCTCGATTTCCGGGAAGGCGTCGCCGCCTTCCTCGCCAAGCGCCGTCCCAATTTCACCGGAGCCTGAATCGTCCATGACCGCGATCGCTACCCGCAAGCTGATCAAATCCTATTACGATCGCTTCAACGCGCAGGATGCGACGGGCTTCCTCGCCCTTCTCAGCCCCCATGTCGTTCATGACATCAGCCAGGGCGCCAGCGAGAAGGGCAAGGCGCGGTTCGCCAAATTCCTCGCGCATATGGACGATTGCTATCGCGAGCGCGTCAGCGCGCTGGCGGTGATGGTCAACGCGGATGGCAGCCGCGCGGCCGCCGAGTTCAGCCTACATGGGCGATATATCAAGACCGACGGTGATTTCTGTCCCGCCAAAGGGCAGCGCTATCGACTGCGCGTGGGCGCGTTCTTCGAGATCAAGGACGGACGGATCACACGAGTCTCCAACCACTACAATCTCAAGGATTGGCTGCGCCAGGTCGATCGATGAGCGACGCCATCACGCTGGAAACGCTTGCGGGCACGGCCGTGACGGCCGTGGTGCCGGAGCTGGCGCGGCTGCGCGTCGAAATCTTCCGCGACTGGCCCTATCTCTATCGCGGCGATCTCGACTACGAGCGCGGCTACCTCGCGAAATATGCCGATCTTCCCGACGCCACGATCGTGGTCGCGCGCGTGCGCGGTCGCATCGTCGGCGCATCGACGGCGCTGCCGCTCGCACGCGCGGAGCCGGCCATGCAGCAGCCCTTCATCGCCGCGGGCCACGCGCTCACCGATTGGTATTATTTCGGCGAGTCCGTGCTCGAGCCGGCCTATCGCGGCCGCGGCGTCGGGGTCAGCTTCTTTACCGCACGCGAGTCCCGCGCGGCGGTGCTCGGCTATCGCAAGACAACGTTCTGCGCGGTCGAACGCCCCGAGCGGCATCGATTGCGGCCGCGCGGTTACGTGCCGCTGGACGCCTTCTGGACCAAGCGTGGCTACACCAGGCGCCCGGAGCTGATGTCGCGCTTCAACTGGCAGGACATCGACCAGAACGCCGAAACGCCGCACAAGATGATCTTCTGGACCAGAACGCCGGCGTGAGCGCCACGGCCGCGCCGCGTCTGACCACCCGCTTCGAGCGCGCCAACGCCGTCAACCCGGCCAGCGGAAACGCAACACTCCCGATGCGACGATGAGCATGCCGCCGGCGATCATGAACGGCGACGGGATCTCGGACCACACGGCGAAGCCGATCATGATCGACAGCATCACCCCGACATAGTCGACCGGCGCGAGCACCGATGCCGGCGCACGTCGGAAGGCGTGCGCGTGCAGATGGATCGCCAATCCCGCGCAGAGCCCGAGTGCCGCCAGCAATGCGAACTCGACCCCGAGCGGCATCAGGAACCCCAGGGCCAGGCCGGGCACCGAGAGGATGAGACCGTAACAGGCGAAACGTGAGCCGATCGCCGCGGCGGATTCCGTCTTGCCCAGGCTGCGCGTGCACAGCACGGCGCCGGTGTTGCAGAGCGCCATGGCCAATGCGCCGAAACTCCAGGGCTCGAACCGGCCGGGAAACGCGATCATCGCCACGCCCACAAATCCGATCGCGATCAGGGCGCCCGCCCTCGCGCCGACACGTTCGCCGAGGAGCGGCCAGGACAGCAACGCCACGAAGATCGGCGTCGACGACGCGATCGCGACGAGATCGGCGAACGGCAGATGCCGCGACGACGCATAGAACGATACCGTCGCGGCAACGACGAACACGGCGCGCGCGACATGCAACCAATGGCGCTGGGTCGGTTCGATGGAGCGGCGCCATGTCCCGTCCGCTCCGACGCCGGGCCTCAGCGAACAGGCGAGTACGATGGGCAGCGCCACCAGGAAGCGAAAGAAGACGATCTCTCCGACCGGAAGACGAGTCGCCAGCTCGCGCGCCAGTGCGTTCGCGCCAAGCATGAAGAGAAGCGACGCGCCCATGAGGAGCATCCCCTCGCGGATCTCCGTCTGTGCGGGGTCAAGCGGCCGGCGACCCCGCGCCGCGCTATCCGCGATGGCTCTCGAGGGCACGGCATTCCTGCTGGAAATCCAGCTTCAGTCTCTCGTCCGTGAGAAAATCGCCGTAGAAGGCGGAGTTCACCATGCGGCTCTCATGGCCGGCGCGGACGCCGCGCTGCGTCTTGCACATGTGCACCGCGCTGATGCGTACGGCCAATCCGCGCGGTTTCGTCGCGGCGATGATGAAATTGCCGATCTGCTTGACGAGCTCTTCCTGGATCTGGAAGCGCGACGAGAAATGGTCGACGATCCGATCGTATTTCGACAGCCCGATGATCTTGCCGCCGATCGCCGGCAGGATGCCGATGCA
>JANNTF010001195.1:0-1992 GCA_031403455.1 Alphaproteobacteria bacterium
TGTCGGATCACGCGCAGCACGTGGTCGCGCAGTTCCCGCGCGGCCGCGTGTTGACGGTTCACTATGATCCGGGCGATCCGTCGCGATCGCTGATCGAGCCCGGCGTGCCGACCGGCGGTGTTCTGCTGAGTCTCTGCGGCATCGGCCTGTTCGCCATGGGCTGCCTGCCCTTCGTGCTTGTCGTCCGGAGCCGGATGGGTCGCGGGCCGCCGGCCGCCGCAGCTTGAGCATCGGTGCCAGCTCTGAGCGTCGAGCGGTCGTCCCGGGTTGTTGACTCTTGCGATCCGAAGACAACACGCTGTCCGCAGACCCATCCACGATCCGAGTTCACGTCATGACAGCGAATGGCAAAGAGCAGACGACCCACTCCGACAGCGCGACCGATGCGTCGAGCCCAGGCGATCGAATTCCCGAACTTGCGGCGCAGGAGAGGAATCCAGCTCTGGAGCTTCTCCTGGCGCATCGCAGCGTGCGCGCCTATCGCGACGCGCCGATGCCGGCCCGCGCGCTCGATCTGATCCTGGCGGCAGCGCAACGCGCGCCGACCTCGAGCAATCTTCAGAGCTACAGCATCGTCGTCGTCGATGATCGCGAGCTGCTCGTGAAGATGCGCCGGCTCTGCGGCAATCAATCCTTCGTCGCGGAGTGCTCGGCGCTGCTGGTGTTCTGCTCGGACATCTCGCGCCACATCCATATCTGCGCGCGGCGCGGCTATGCCTATCGTGGCGATCAGGTGAACACGTTGCTGGTCGCGCATGGCGATGCGAACCTCGCCTGCCAGAACGCGTCGCTCGCCGCGCAGTCGATGGGTTTCGGCACCTGCATGCTCGGCAATGTGCGCAACGATCCGCAGGGCGTGTCGGATCTGCTGGGGCTGCCGCGCTACGTCTTCGCGTCGGTCGGGCTGACGATCGGCTATGCCGCCGGAGATTTCGGCGTGAAGCTGCGACTGCCGCGACGCGTGATCGTGAGCCGGAACCGCTATGCCGACGATCATCTCGACCAGGATATCGCGGCCTATGACGAGGCGATGCGCCACACCGGAATCTATGACGGACGCCGCGAACCGTTGAACGATGTCGAGCCGGGAACACCCGACGCGGTCGCGCACGAGGCCTATGGCTGGGCCGAGCATTCGGCGCGCCGGCTCGGTGGCGAGAACCAGATTCAGCGGCGCAATCTCGGGCAGTTCCTCGACGACAAGGGATTCAGCCGACGCTAGGCGAGGAATCGTCGATCCGCGGCGGCTAATTCGCCGCTGGAGAGAACTTCTCCAGACGGCGAAGCAAGCCCGTCATCCCGCGCAGATACGATTTGGGTTTGACGGGAATCCGCGCCGGCATCCGGCCGGATGCGACCAGTTCGTCCAGGAACCCGAGAGTCGTCGGGTCGGCCATGCGCGCGGGATAGAGGACGCCGTCGAGGTGATCGCATTCGTGCTGGACGATGCGTGCATGCGATCCGGCGACGATCCTTTCGCTGCGGATCCCCTCGAGGTCGTGGGCGACGAGATTGATGCGCTCCCAGCGCGTCGTGCGGCCACGCAGGCCCGGCAGCGACAGGCAACCATCCCAATCCTCGTAGCGCGCCTCTCCAACGGGCGAAATCTCCGGATTGACGAGCACGGTCATGTCGATCGGATCGTCGCCCGGCAATTTCGTGCAGCGATGGGCCGGCACGAAGTAGATCACGACCCGCAGCGACACACCGATCTGCGGCGCCGCGATCCCCGCGCCGCCGATGTCGTCCAGCGTGTCGATCATGTCGGCGACGAGCCGCGCGACGGAGTCCGCCTGGGGATCCGAAACCGGCGCCGCGACCTGGCCGAGAATCGGATCACCGGCGCGAATGATCGGTCTGACTGTCATAGGCCCTCCTCGGATGCGTCGGCGCCATCATGGCATGGCAGACCGGGAATGAGGGCCCGGCGTGCGACTTTGCCGCCGCTCGCCCAACTGACGTGAGGCTCCGCGGCCTCTAGACCACGGCGGA
>JANNTF010001196.1:0-4614 GCA_031403455.1 Alphaproteobacteria bacterium
CACGCCGCCGCCGATGATGACGACATCGGCCGATCTGTTCATGCCCGCGCATTCTCATGGCCGCCGATCGTAGGTCAAGCCGCGTGACCGAAGGTCAAGCCGCGTGACGGCTGCATGCGCCCTCTGATATCCACACCGCCATGCCTCGCCTCGATCTCGCCGCCGATCTCGCCGCGCTGGCGGCGC
The DNA here is from genome assembly GCA_031403455.1 of Alphaproteobacteria bacterium. GTDB lineage: Bacteria > Pseudomonadota > Alphaproteobacteria > CACIAM-22H2 > CACIAM-22H2 > CAIOSQ01. The sequence continues at coordinate 187 of JANNTF010001196.1, forward strand.
GCGATGCCGATGTCGCGCGCGAGATTGCGCGCGTCGGCATGCCGCCGAGCCGCGCGCGGCCGCCCGGCTTTGCGACGCTGCTGCGCATCATCATCGGGCAACAGGTCTCCACCAGTTCCGCAGCGGCGATGTGGTCGAAGCTCGAGGCCGGCCATGGCGGGAAAGTGGATGCGGCGGCGATTCTCGACTGCACGCCGGACACGCTGCGCGCATTCGGATTCTCGCGGCAGAAGGCCGCTTACGCGCTGGGGCTCGCGCATGACTGCCACGCCGGCCGCCTGGACCTCGCGCGCCTGGGGCGGCGCAGCGATGCGGCCGCGATCGCGGAGCTCATCACGGTCAAGGGCATCGGCGTGTGGACCGCCGAGATCTACCTGCTCTTCGCGCTCCGCCGCGCCGATGTCTTTCCCGCCGGCGATCTGGCGCTCCAGGTCGGTTTCCAGCGGCTCAAACGCCGCCGCACCCGGCCTACTCAGGAGCAGCTGCGCAAGCTCGTCGCGCCCTGGCAGCCCTATCGCGGGGCGGCTGCGCAGCTGCTCTGGCACAGCTACGCAAACCCGCCGCTGGGCTGAACTTGCATCATCACCGGATGTAGCGGGCGATGAAGGCGGGCACGCGCTGAATCGCATCGCCACGTGCCGCCTCATCGGTGCCGAGCGTGGCCGTGCCGCTCGCCGTCGTGGCGACATTCCGGCGCACATGCAGCGCCATGTCGGGCGCGTCGAAATCATGGAACGCACCCTCGTAGATCTTCAGCTCGATCGCGGCGCCGGCGCCGGCCGCTTGGGCCACGAGGCGCTCGCAATGCCGCGGCGGCGTCCAATCATCGAGCGCGCCCGACAGCACGAGCAGCGGGATGGCGGTGCTCCATCCCAGCCGGCCATCGGCAAGCGCGCGGCAGCCCGGATAGAACGCCACCGCCGCCGCGAAATCATGAACGAGGCCCGGCGGTCGCGCCGTACTGCGCTGCGCGATGGCGGCGAGCACGGACGAGCCGCCATTGGACCAGCCGAGGAGCGCGATCGCGTCGCTGCGGATATCCGCGCGCGCCTGGAGGAATCGCAAGGCGGCATAGGCGTCGCGCGCGCGTTCGCGCCCTGGGAGAATGCTGCGCGAGCGATCCGAACAGATCGAGCGCTGGCCCCGCGGCCCGAAGCTGTCGACATGCAGGACGACGAACCCGGCAGTCGCGAAACGCTCCGCCCAATCGCGATGCCGCGCCGAGAGTTTTTCGCCGCGTGCGTAGAGACCGGCGCAGCCATGCATCATGACGATCGCGCGGTGCGGGCCCGGCTGTGCCGGCTGCCACAGCAGGCCGCTGAGCGCCGTGAGCCCCGTCGCTTCGAGATCGATCCGGTCTGCCGGGATCGCCACGGGCTGTTCAGCTGACGCCGCGCCGCCGAGCAGGAGCGCGACCACGCTTGCCCGCGCAAATCGAACGAGACCGTGGGGAGAGTCGAACGGCATGTCGCTTCCTTCGGATGGTCACGGGGATTTCGATGTGAGCCTAAGCTCGGGATGTCTGTCGGAACATTAAGCCGAGCGCGGCGCTGCTCTCTACTTGAGGCTGTCGAGCCAGCCAGGGACATCGCCGGGTCGTCTGCGTTAGAAACGGAACATGGCTAACGCGCGACCCCGCGCGCACGGAAATGGGCAGCTGCCCCCGGCCGCGGCCGAAGCTGCGGCCAAGCGGCGCGCACGTGAAGCCCAGGCGCTGCGCGACAATCTCGCACGGCGCAAGTCCCAGGCGCGCGCCCGACGCGATGGCGAGACGGCCGGTCCGGCCGAGGATCCGACGAAGCCCGGGACGAACACGACATGAAGCCGGCGCGGTGGCGGCCGACGGCATGGCTGCTGATGGCAGGCGCAGGATTGGTATCGTGGGACGCGCGCGCCGTTGTCGAGCCCTGGGCGCGCGCGGAACCGAGCACCGTCTTGATCGCGGCATTGGCGCTGGCCGCCCTGGGTGGCAGCGCGATCGGCTTCGCCCTGCGCGGCCTGCGGCGTGGTGGCGGCGGCGACGTCCGACACGACCAGGACCCCGCACAAGTCGGCGCTGACATCGCTTGGGAGCTGGATGGCGAGCTGCGCTTCGTGCGCGTGCGCGGCGCCGGCGTGTCCGGAACGACCCCCTTGCTCGGCGATCGCGATCTCGGAGCGCTCTGGAAGGACGTCAAGCTGGGTACGAGTGCCCGCGTCGCGGTGGCTGAAATCGAGACGCGCTGCGCGCGCCACGCGGCCTTTCGCGATGTGATCGTGCCGCGCGACGAAACATCGTCGGCGCTGACGTATCATGCCGTATCCGGGGCGCCGATCTCGGCGCGCGACGGTCGCTTCATGGGCTATCGCGGCGTCGTGCGCGATGTGACCGCCGGTTTCGCGCGCGAAGAGGCGCTGCGCACCGAACGCCGGCGCGCCGAGGAAGCGAGCGCGACCAAGACGACGTTCATCGCGACCATGAGCCACGAGCTGCGCTCGCCCCTCAACGCGGTCATTGGATTTTCCGAGGTGATGAGCCGCGAGATTCTCGGCCCGATGGGATCGCCGCGCTACCTCGCCTATGCCAGCGACATCGCCACCGCGGGCCAGCACATGCTGTCGCTGGTGAACGACATCCTCGGCATGGCCAAACTCGAATCCGGCCAGCAGGCGCTTGAGGAGACCGAGTTCGACCTCGAAACCATCATCGCCGAGAGCATCGCGCTGATCCGGCTGCAGGCCGAGCGCGGGCGACACAATGTCGAGGTCAAGCTGGAAGCCTGGCCGCGCCTGCGGGCCGATGCGCGCGCGGTGCGCCAGATCCTGGTGAACCTGCTCAACAACGCCGTCAAATTCTCCAATGCCGGCGGCCGGATCGAGATCAGCACGGCCTTCGTCGTCGATTTCGGCGGCGCGCTGCGCATCGGCGTCCGGGATTTCGGCATCGGTATCGCGCCCGATGACATTCCACGCCTTGGCCATCCCTTCGTCCAGCTCAAGGCGGGGCGCGAGCGCGGCGGCGGCTCCGGACTTGGGCTGGCGATCGTGCGCCATCTCGCCGCCCTGCATGACGGACATGTGGAAATCGTCAGCCGGCCCGATGCCGGGACCGCGGTGAACGTGTTCCTCCCGGCATCGCGTGTGATCGCGCGCGCGGCCGCCGGGCACAGTGGGGGGAGTCCATGACGTCGCTGTCACCGCGTGCGGCCGCGCTGCGCCGCTTCTGGTTCGCAGGCGATCAGGCCACCCGATTTCGCGGCGCATGGTTTCGCAAGGACCCGGCTTTCGATGCCGAGCTGCGGCATCTTTTCACCGACGACATGGCGCTGGCGCGGGCTGGGCGCCTGGATGACTGGCAGGCCAGCCGGGCCGGCTGCGTCGCCTTGCTCCTGCTGCTCGATCAGGTGCCCCGCAATCTCCATCGCGGCTTTCCGGATGCGTTCGCGGCCGATGCACAGGCGCGCGCGGTCGCCGAGTCCGTGATCGCCCGCGGCTTCGATGGCGTGTTGCCGGTGATCGAACGGGTGTTCGTCTATCTGCCCTTCGAGCACAGCGAGGCGTTGGCCGATCAGCAGCGCTCGGTCGCGCTGTTCGCGGCGCTGCCGGTTACGCCGCCGGAATTGGATGCCCACGCGCACGGGCAGGTGATGGTCGCCGCGCGCCGGCATCTCGAGATCATCGAGCGATTCGGCCGTTTTCCGCATCGCAACCGGGCGCTGGGCCGCGTCACCACCACCGCCGAAGAGGCCTTTCTGCGCGAGCCGTTCTCCGCGTTCTGACAGCAATTTGGGCGAATTGCGCCGCGAGCGTTGAGCTCAACCCGGGCGTGGGTCTAGAAGGGCGTTTAACCACCCCGCCGCGAGTCGGCCGCATCACCGCCGCTTTCTTCGGCTCTGCTGCGTGGCGGAAGGGACCGGCCCCGGTAGCCCTGGACACGCGCGCAGCAAGGAACAGCATGGACAAGATTCGGATTCGTGGCGGACGCACGCTGGTGGGCACGATCGCCGTCGGCGGCGCCAAGAACGCTGCATTGCCGCTGATGGCGGCGAGCATCCTCACGGATGAGGCGCTGACCCTCACCAACCTGCCGCATCTGGCGGACATCACGACCCTGGCGACATTGCTGGAACAGCTCGGCGTGCGCGTGTCGGTGGATGGCCGGGTCATGACGCTCACCGCGGCGCGCATCCTGAGTACGACGGCGCCTTATGACCTCGTGCGCAAGATGCGGGCTTCCGTGCTGGTGCTTGGGCCGCTGGTGGCGCGCGAGCGCCGTGCGCGCGTGTCGCTGCCGGGCGGCTGCGCGATCGGGGCCCGGCCGATCGACCTCCATCTGAAGGGCCTGCAGGCGATGGGCGCGGAGATCGAGCTCAGCGAGGGGTATGTGGAAGCACGCGCGCACGGCGCTCGCGCGCCACCAGCGGCCCAAGCACCAGCACGGAAGCCCGC
>JANNTF010001197.1:0-3058 GCA_031403455.1 Alphaproteobacteria bacterium
GAGTCGAAATTCTCATCGAGCCATCGCGTGGCGGTAGTGCGTCCGAGTTCGAACAACATCTCCAGGAAATCCTCATCGAGGTTGAATTTGCTCGAGGCACCGAAATGCGCCATTTCCTTCTCCGCCTCCACGATGTGGAAATTGATGCGGCGCAGATTGCTGGCGCCGGTCAGGCGATGCTGATCCAGCAGGCGCGTCACCAGAGCGATCGTGCGCATCTCGCGCATCATCGTGGCGTTGAAGCTGATCGAGTTCATGCGGTCGATGATGGCGCGTGCGCTGTCAGGTATCTCCTCGATGGAGATCGGATTGATCTCGATCAGGATGATGTCGCTCGCCTCGCAATTGTAGAGCAGCGGGAACATCGCCGGATTGCCCATGAAGCCGCCGTCCCAGTAGTGCTCGCCCTCGATCTCGACCGCGTGGAAAAGATGCGGCAGGCAGGCGGAGGCGAGCAGCGTGTCGACCGTGATTTCCCTGGGGTTGAACACGCGGATCTTGCCGGTGCGCACATTCGTCGTGTTGATGAAGAGCTTGATCTTCGCTTCGCGCCGCAGACGTTCGAAATCGATCAGTGAGTCGAGAGTCTCACGCAGCGGATTGAGGCCGGTCGGATTGAACTGATAGGGCGACAGGCTGCGCGTGAACAGGTCGAAGAAATGAAACGCGGGCGAGCGGTCGAGATTGTGATTCCCGGCGAGCTTGTCGAACGGGCCGGGCCGGAAGATCGAATAGCGTCCGCCATCGGCGATGCGCTTCCAGAACTTGCGCAGCAGGGCGCGCGCGCCCTCTGGCCCGCCATCGAGCATGCCGTAGACCAGCATCGCGCCGTTCATCGCGCCGGCCGAGGTCGCGCTGATGCCATTGAGATCGAGCCGGCCGTCCTCGAGCAGGCGATCGAGCACACCCCAGGTGAAGGCGCCATGTGCGCCCCCGCCTTGAAGCGCGAGGTTGATGGGCCGAGGGTCGTTCGGGTCGCGGAGCGGGGCGGGGGCGGAGCGTGACATCTGGGCCGGAGCATACCGGCCCTATCGTTAACGGACGCCTGCGCAAGGTGAACGAAGCGTTACCGAGCGACGTCGCGCCAGCCCCCGCCGGATCAGCCGCGAATGTCGCCCTCCGCCTTCATCCAGCGCACGGAGATGCGGAACGCATCGAGCGTCTGCCCGATCTCCTTGGGGCCATGGACAGCGGAGACCATGCCGCCGGGCGCGCCCATCATGTCGATGCCGTTGGCGAGCATCGCCACGCGCAGCCGGCTCGCCAGGTTGGGATCGCGCGTGCCCTTGAGGCCCTTGAAGCCGAGCGCCAGCGGATCGAATGTCGCCGGATCGATCTTGAGCCCGCCGGGATTGACGAAGATCAGGAAGGTCGAGCGGTCGCCGTAGACGCCCCAGGGCACGTTCTCCTCGACCAGGATCTTGCGCAAACCCTCGCGCAATTCGGCGGCGGTCGTGCAGGCGCGCTCGCAGATGTCTTCGCTCTCGACGCGCGAGAGCATCGCGACTCCGGCCGCCGCCGAAAGCGGATTGGCGTTGTAGGTGCCTTGATGGCCGACCTTCTCGCGATTGGCGGCCTTGGCGGCGGCGATGTCGAGCTGGTCGAAGATCTCGCGCTTGCCGGCGATCGCGCCGCCCGGCAGGCCGCCGGCGATGATCTTCGCCAGCACGCACATGTCGGGCGTCACCTTCGCGTGCGCCTGCGCGCCGCCGCGCGACCAGCGGAAGCCGGTGATGACCTCGTCGAAGATCAGCACGATGCCGCGCTTGCGCGTGACCTCGCGCAACGTCGCGAGGAACCCAGGTTGGAGCGGCACGGTGCCCCAGGAACCACCCGACGGCTCGAGGATCACCGCCGCGATGTCGTCGCGGCCTTCGAGCGTGGCGACCACGCGCGGCACGTCGTCGCTCGGCAGCATGATCGCCTGATCGACGAGGGCGGGCAGCACGCCGATCGGCACGCTGCCGTCGAAATGCGAGGTCGCGCCGGCGGCGACCTGATCGTGCCAACCGTGGAAATGCCCGGTGAAGCGGACGATTTTCGCTTTGCCGGTGAAGGCGCGGGCGACGCGGATCGCGAGATGCGAAGCTTCGGTGCCGGACGAAGTGAAGCGCACGCGCTCGGCGCAAGGGATCAGCCGCTGCACCAGCTGCGCCCAGCGCAATTCGGCCTCGTGCGAGGCGCCGTAATGCGTGCCGAGGCTGAGCTGCTTGCCGACGGCCTCGACCATCGACGGATGGCTATGGCCGAGCAGCAGCGAGCCATGGCCGCCGTAGTAATCGACATACTCGTTGCCATCGACGTCCCATTTGCGCGGGCCCGTCGCGCGCGCGACATAGAGCGGATAGGGCGCGAGGGCGCGCGAATCATGCGTGATGCCCGAAGGCAGCACCTTGCACGCCTCGGCATAGAGCTTCGCCGAATTCGGCGTGCGCCGGAGATATTCCGTCTCGAGATGCGAATTGGTCTTGAGCAACGTGGCCATGATCCCTGTCCCTTTTTTCCGTTCAGTTCGAGCGCAGCGCCTTGACCCGCGCCGTGGCGGCGCCGAGCAGGAGCGGCAGGTCATTTCCCGCCAGCGCGGCCTGGAGTCCGAGCTTGGCGTAGCGGGCGAGCAGCGCTTCGGCATAGATGCCGCCGATCGCGGAAATCTTGCCGTGCTGCTTGCAGGCGGCGATGACCGTCTCGATCGCCGCGACCATGCGCGGATCCTCGAACTGCCCCGGAATGCCCATCTCGAGCGAGAGATCGCTGCAGCCCATCAGCAGCATGTCGATGCCGGGCACGGCCGCCATCGCCGCCGCGTTCTCGACCGCGCGCGGCGTCTCGACCATCACGGTGACCAGCGTCGATGCGTTGATCACCCGCGCGGTATCGGCGATCGGCAGGCTCGCATACTCGATCTGGGCGAGGCCGCCGACGATCGAGCGATGCCCGACCGGTGGATAGCGGAAGGCATCCGCGATGGCGCGCGCTTCCTCCACCGTGTCGACATGCGGCATCACGATGCCGAGCGCGCCGCCGTCGAGGCAGCGCGTGCCCATCGTGAGCTGACCCA
>JANNTF010001198.1:0-8495 GCA_031403455.1 Alphaproteobacteria bacterium
CGAGAGTCGACGAGATGGTCGCCAAGGCGCGTGCCGGCGGCGGCACGACACCGAGCGAATCGAAGGATCACGGCTTCATGTACCAGCACGGCTTCGACGACCCGGACGGCCATATCTGGGAACTCGTCCACATGGCGCCCGGCGCCGTGCCCCAAGGCTGAGAGGCGACCAGCCGCGCGGTAGCCCGGTATTCGAGGGCGGCACGTTCATCGTCACCCCACCAGTCGAGGCGCTGCGATGGCTACTCGACGAGACGAGACCCTTCGGCGATCAGAGCGCATCGGGGAGATGATCGGCAGCGATCGGAGTGCCAAGATGTCGGGCCGACGTTGCGGACGCACAGCAACAGATCAAGAGGAACGAACAGCATGGACATCGACTGCGTGGTGCGTGGTGGCACGGTGGTGTTTCCCGAGCGCGGGCCGGCGCCGGCCTCGATCCTGATCCGTGACGGTCGCATTGCCGGCATCGCGGCGCCTGGGGAGGAGATGCCGACCGCGCGGCGGGTGGTGGACGCGACCGGCCGGCATGTCTTCCCGGGCCTGATCGATGCGCATCTGCATTTCGGGTTCGCGGAGCCGTTGACCGAGTACGCGACGGAGACGGCGTCGGCGGCGATCGGGGGCATCGCGACGGTCATCGCGTATTTCCTCACCGGCAATCCCTATAGCGAGATGTTCGACGCGGCGCGGCGCGACGTGGAGGCGCGCGCGCATGTCGATTTCGGGTTTCATTTCTCGACGGCGTCGGAGGTGCATCTCCAGGAGATGGAGCGCTACGTCACCGACTACGGCGTCACCTCGTTCAAGTACTTCATGAACTTCAAGGGCGAGGAAGGCCGATATATGGGCCTGGACGGAACCGATGACGGGTTCCTCTACGATCTGATGCAGGAGGCGGCGCGGCTCCGGGACGTGGTGCTCGTGATCCATCCCGAGAACATCGAGATCGTGAAGCGCATGAAGACCAGGTTCATGGCCGAGGGTCGCGCGACGCTGAAGGATTGGAGCCTGTCCAAGCCTGATTTTACCGAGACCGAGAGCATCCTGCGCGCGATGGTCTTCGCGCGGCAATTCGGCGCGAAGATCTACATCGTGCATCTCTCGTGCAAATCGGGGCTCGACGAGATCCGCTTCCACCGCCAGCGCTACGATCGCGTGCTGGTCGAGACCTGCCCGCAATATCTGACGCACACGATGGACTCCGATCTCGGGCCGATCGGCAAGGCGAACCCGCCGCTGCGCACGCAAGACGACATCGACGCGCTGTGGGCCGGCATCGCCGATGGCGCGATCGACGTGGTCGCGTCGGACCATGTGCCGCGCAAGCGTGCGACGAAGGAGAAGGGGATCTGGCAGGCCTCGCAGGGTTTCCCCGGCACCGCGATGATCCTGCCGGTGCTGCTGAGCGAGGGCTATCACAAGCGCGGCCTCAGCCTGCAGCGCATCGCCCAGGTCGCGGGCAGCAAGCCGGCCGAGATCTTCGGCATCGATAGCCGCAAAGGCCGCATCGCGGTCGGCGCCGATGCCGACCTCACCATCGTCGATCTCGGGCTCGAGCGCGTGGTGCGCGCGGCCGAGCTCGGCTCGTGGTCCGATTACAGCCTCTATGACGGCTGGACCCTGAAAGGCTGGCCGGTGCTGACGATGGTTCGCGGGCTCGACGTGATGCGCGACGGCAAGATCGTCGGACCGCAGGGGCATGGGCGCTTCCTCGCGAGGCCGCTCGCTTGACGCGCGCATCCGCGCTTCCGTAGATGCGTGCATCCAACCGAGAGACCCGCAATGGCTGACCGCCCTTCGCTCTGCACACGCCTCAAGCAGATCCTGCAACGCCGCGCCGCGACGGTCATCCCCGGCGCGGCCAACGCGCTTTCGGCGCGGGTGATCGCCGATCTCGGTTTCGAGGCGATCTATGTGACCGGCGCCGGCGTCACCAACATGAATCTCGGCCTGCCCGATCTCGGCCTGATCACGCTCTCCGAACTCGCCGATCATGTCGCCGCGATCCGCGACGTGGTCGAGCAGCCGCTGATCGTCGACGGCGATACGGGGTTCGGCAATCCCGTCAACACGGTGCGCACGATCCGCGTGCTCGAGCGCAGCGGCGCCAACGGCATCCAGATCGAGGATCAGGTCTTCCCGAAGAAATGCGGCCATTTCGAAGGCAAGGGCGTGATCCCGGCGGACGAGATGGTGCAGAAGATTCGCGCCGCCGTGGATACGCGGCGCGATCCCGATTTTCAGATCATCGCGCGCACCGATGCGCGGGCGAGCGAGGGTCTCGAGGCCGCGATCGATCGCGCCCAGGCCTATATCGAGGCCGGCGCCGATGTGACGTTCGTGGAAGCGCCGGTGGGCGTCAGCGAGCTCGAGCGCATCGCGGCGCAGCTGAAAGTGCCGCAAGTCGTGAACCTGGTCTTCGGGGGCAAGACGCCGCTGGTGCCTCAGATCGAACTCAAGCGCATGGGATTCGGCATGGTGCTCTATGCCAATGCCGCGCTGCAGGGCGCGGTGTGGGGGATGCAGAACGCGCTCGGCGCGCTGCGCAGGGATGGCGGGCTCGACGCGGTCAAGGATCAGCTCGCGAGTTTCGGCGAGCGCCAGCGCCTGGTCGGCAAGCCGGAGCACGATGCGCTCGAGCGGCGCTACGTGACCGATGTCGCGGCGACGAAGCAGGCGGGAGATTGAGGATGCGGCCCTGGGACGGGATCATCGGCGAGGAGGAGCAGCGCGCCTATCGCGCCGCCGGCTTCGGGAAACCTTCCGGCATCGGCAAGCGGCCGGCGCTGCTGATCATCGACGTGCAGTACCGCACGCTCGGCACGGTCTCGCGCCCGTTCTGGGAGTCGATCAAGGAATTCCCCACGAGCTGCGGCGAGGTGGGCTGGCGCGCGGTCGGCCATATCGCGACCTTGCTGGCCGAGTTCCGGCGCCGCGGCTGGCCGGTGCTCTACCCGTACGTCGCGCCGAAGGAGAGTTTCGATACCGGGCGGCTGGCGGAGAAAGTGCCCTCGATCATGACCATCCCGCGCAAGGGCTACGAGTTCCATACCGATATCGCGCCGCGCGACGGCGACATCCTGCTGCCCAAGAAGCATCCCAGCGCTTTCTTCGGCACGCCGCTCGCGAGCTATCTGATCGATCTCGGCGCCGACACGCTCGTGGTCACGGGCTGCACCACGTCGGGCTGCGTGCGCGGCACGGTGGTCGACGCCTTTGCCTATAATTTCCGCGTGATCGTGCCGCAGGACGCCGTCTATGACCGCAGCGCCGTCTCGCATGCCGTGAACCTGTTCGACATGTCGGAGAAATACGCCGATGTGATGACCAGCGCCGCGGCGCTGGCGGTGCTCGGCGGGGTCGCGACGCAGCCGGCCGGGGCGCCCGCAAAAACACTATAAAGCCCCGCGGAGACCGAGTATCAGAGCGGCGCTCGCGCACCGGGAGATCGTTTCCCTGGTCGAGGCAACAAGGGAAACGCTGACCTGACCAATTCACTGCAGGCGCCGGACGAACGCATGGACGCGCATCCCACCGATGCGCCGCGGCGGACCTTCGCCATCATCTCGCACCCGGACGCCGGCAAGACGACCTTGACCGAGAAGCTGCTGCTGTTCGGCGGCGCCATTCACATGGCCGGGCACGTGCAGGCGCGCGCCACCCGGCGTCGCACGCAATCGGATTGGATGGAGATCGAGCGCGCGCGCGGCATCTCGATCTCGAGCTCCGTGATGACGTTCGAGTATGCCGGCGTCACCTTCAACCTGCTCGACACGCCGGGCCACCAGGATTTCAGCGAGGACACCTATCGCACGCTGACGGCCGTCGATTCCGCGGTCATGGTGATCGACGCGGCGAAAGGCATCGAGCAGCAGACGCGCAAGCTCTTCGAGGTCTGCCGGATGCGCGACATCCCGATCATCACCTTCATCAACAAGGTCGATCGCGAAGGCCGCGACCCGTTCGAGCTGCTCGACGAGATCGAGAGCACGCTGGCGCTGGACATCACGCCGGTGACCTGGCCGGTCGGGATGGGGACGGATTTCCATGGCTGCTACGATCTGCGCGCCAACCGTTTCCTGACCTCGCGCGAGGGGCGCAACGGCGCGTTCAACCTGCCGCTCGACTGCACCGGGCCGGGTGATGCACAGCTCGATGCGCGAGTCCGCGCGCCGATCCTCGCGGCGTTCCGGGAAGCGGTGGATCTCACGACGGTGGCCTATCCCGCCCTCGATCTCGATTCCTATCGCGCGGGCCACATGACGCCGGTGTTCTTCGGCAGCGCGCTGAAGGAATACGCCGTCGACACGCTGATCCAGACTCTGGCCGAGATCGCGCCGCCGCCGCTGCAGCGGCCGGCCGAGCCGCGCAATGTCGATCCGGCCGAGGAGCGCGTCACCGGCTTCGTATTCAAGGTCCAGGCCAATATGGATCCCAATCACCGCGACCGCGTCGCGTTCCTGCGCCTGTGCTCCGGGCGGTTTCGCCGCGGCATGAAACTCAAGCAGGTGCGCACGGGACGCACGCTCGCGGTGCGCAATCCGATCCTGTTCTTCGCCCGCGAGCGCGACCTCGTCGACGAGGCGATGCCTGGTGACATCATCGGCATCCCCAATCACGGCACGCTGCGCGTCGGCGACACGCTGACCGAGGGCGAGGATCTCCGCTTCACCGGCATCCCGAATTTCGCGCCGGAAATCCTGCGCCGCGTGCGGCTCGACGATCCGATCCGCTCGAAGCAGCTGCATCGCGCGCTCGACGATCTCGCCGAGGAGGGCGTCACCCAGGTCTTCCGCCCGCTGCTCAGCACGGATTGGATCGTCGGCGTGGTCGGCCAGCTCCAGCTCGACGTGCTGAGCTCGCGCGTCGCGCTCGAATACGGCGTCAGCGTGGGGTTCGAGCCGACACAGTTCGAGACCGCCCGATGGGTGTCGAGCAAGGATCCCGCAATCCTCAAGCGCTTCGTGGAACGCAACCGCGCGAGCATCGCGATGGATCGCGATGAGTCGCCTGTTTTCATGGCGCCGGATGCGTGGACGCTGCGGCGGCGGATCGAGGAATGGCCCGACCTCGCCTTCGCCACGACACGCGAGCGGCTGTGAGGCGATCGCGGCGTCTGGGAAATTCCGCCGGGAGTCTCTAGGCTCGGCCAAGGAACGCCGCCGCCGGGTTGGGGGACGGGAAGGGACAGCAAGGGTAGACGCCATGGACTTGCCGGTGAAACAAGGTCTCTACGATCCAAGCAACGAGCATGATTCATGCGGCGTCGGCTTCGTCGCGCATATCAAAGGCCGCAAATCGCACGACATCATCCGTCAGGGCCTGCGCATCCTGGTCAATCTCGACCATCGCGGTGCGGTCGGCGCGGATCCGCTGGTCGGCGACGGCGCTGGCTGCATGATCCAGATTCCCGATGCGCTGCTGCGCGACTGGGCCGCGGAGACCGGCGTGAAACTGCCGGCGCCGGGTCACTACGCGGTGGCGATGTGCTTCCTGCCGCGCGACGACGCGGCGCGCGCGTTCGCGATCAAGCGGCTCGAGCATTACATCAAGGTCGAAGGCCAGAGTCTGATCGGCTGGCGCGACGTGCCGACCGACCTGACCGGCCTCGGTGACACCGTGATCGCGACCATGCCGGTGATCCGGCAGGCGATCGTCGGGCGCGGCGCCAAGCTGACCGATCAGGACGCGTTCGAGCGCAAGATCCTGACGATCCGCAAGCAGACCCAGAATCCGCTCGTGGAGCTCGCCAAGAAGCACAAGCTGCCGGAGCTGCCGCAGCTCTATATGCCGTCCTTCTCGTCGCGCACCTTGGTCTACAAGGGGCTGCTCCTCGCGCCGCAGGTCGAGAGCTTCTACGACGATCTGCGCAATCCATTGACCCAGTCCGCGCTATGCCTCGTGCATCAGCGCTTCTCCACCAACACGTTTCCGTCCTGGCGCCTCGCGCATCCCTTTCGCTTCATCGCCCATAACGGCGAGATCAACACGGTGCGCGGCAACGTCAATTGGATGGCCGCGCGCCGGCGCACGATGGAATCCGATCTGCTCGGCCCCGACCTCAACAAGATGTGGCCGATCATTCCGCATGGTCAGTCGGACACCGCGTGCATCGACAACGCGCTCGAGCTGCTGGTGGCCGGCGGCTATGCGCTGTCGCACGCGATGATGATGCTGATCCCCGAGGCCTGGGCCGGCAATCCGCTGATGGATGCCAAGCGCAAGGCGTTCTACGAGTACCACGCCGCGCTGATGGAGCCGTGGGACGGCCCGGCCTCGATCGCCTTCACCGATGGCCGGCAGATCGGCGCCACGCTCGATCGCAACGGGCTGCGCCCGGCGCGCTATCTCGTCACCGACGACGACATCGTGGTGATGGCCTCGGAATCCGGCGTGCTGCCGATTCCGGAAGAGAAGATCGTGCGCAAATGGCGCCTGCAGCCCGGCAAGATGCTGCTCATCGATCTCGAGCAGGGTCGCATCGTCGAGGACGACGAGCTCAAGCGCAGCCTCGCCGAAGCGCAGCCCTACGAGGAATGGCTGAAGGCGACGCAGCACAAGCTGGAGGAGCTGAGCGAGCTCCCGGATGCGCCGATCCCGGCGCCGGCGAATGATCCGGAGATCCTGCTCGATCGCCAGCAGGCCTTCGGCTACACGCAGGAGGACATCCAGTTCTTCCTCGAGCCGATGTCCAAGGAGCCGGATGATCCGATCGGTTCGATGGGCACCGACACGCCGATCGCCGTGCTGTCGCGCAAGCCCAAGCTGCTGTTCAACTACTTCAAACAGAATGTCGCGCAGGTCACCAACCCGCCGATCGATCCGATCCGCGAGGAGCTGGTGATGTCGCTGGTGTCGATGATCGGTCCGCGGCCCAATCTGCTGGGGCGCCAGGCCGGCACGCATAAGCGGCTGGAAGTCGCGCAACCCGTGCTGACGAATATCGCGCTGGAGAAGATCCGCTCGATCGCCGAGCTGCTCGACGGCGCGTTTCGCACCGCGACGATCGATACGACCTGGCCCGCGTCCGAGGGCGCGGCTGGCATGGAGAAGGCGCACGAGCGCATCTGCGGCGAGGCGACCGACTCCGTCCTCGCGGACATCAACATCCTGATTCTCTCGGATCGTGCGATGTCCGCCGAGCGCGCGCCGATCCCCGCGCTGCTGGCGACCGCCGCCGTGCATCATCATCTGACCCGCCGTGGACTGCGCACGCAGACCGGCCTGGTGGTCGAGACCGGCGAAGCGCGCGAAGTGCATCATTTCTGCTGTCTCGCGGGTTACGGGGCGGAGGCGGTCAACCCCTACCTCGCCTTCGACACGCTCGAGCAGATCCGGGTCCAGAGCGGGCTGCCGCTGAAGGCCGACGAGGTCCAGAAGAACTACATCAAGGCGATCGGCAAGGGCCTGCTCAAGGTGATGTCCAAGATGGGCATCTCGACCTATCAATCCTATTGCGGCGCGCAGATCTTCGACGCCGTCGGCTTGGCGAGCGGGTTCGTGGAGAAATACTTCACCGGCACCGCGACGACCATCGAGGGTGCGGGCTGGCGCGAGATCGCCGCCGAGACGATGCGCCGTCATGGCGACGCCTATGGCGACAACCCGATCTATCGCCATCTGCTCGATGCCGGCGGCGACTATGCGTTTCGCCTGCGCGGCGAGGATCACGCCTGGACGCCCAGCTCGGTCGCGAATCTGCAGCATGCCGTGCGCGGCAACTCACTCGAGCAGTACAGGGAATTCGCACGGGCGCTCAACGATCAGAGCGAGCGGCTGCTGACGATCCGCGGCCTGATGGAAATGAAATGGGCGGACGCGCCCGTCCCGCTCGACGAGGTCGAGCCGGCCACGGACATCGTCAAGCGCTTCGCGACCGGCGCCATGAGTTTCGGCTCGATCAGCCGCGAGGCGCATACCACGCTCGCGATCGCGATGAACCGCATCGGCGGCAAGTCGAACACCGGCGAGGGCGGCGAGGAATCCGACCGCTACAAGAAGCTGCCGAACGGCGATTCGATGCGCTCGGCGATCAAGCAGGTGGCCTCGGGCCGCTTCGGCGTCACGACCGAATATCTCGTCAATGCCGATGATTTGCAGATCAAGATGGCGCAAGGCGCCAAGCCGGGCGAGGGCGGCCAGCTACCTGGCCACAAGGTCGACAAGAACATCGCGCGCGTGCGCCACTCGACGCCCGGCGTCGGCCTGATCTCGCCGCCACCGCATCACGACATCTACTCGATCGAGGATCTCGCGCAGCTCATCCATGATTTGAAAAACGCCAATCCGCGCGCGCGCGTTTCGGTCAAGCTGGTTTCCGAGGTCGGTGTCGGCACCGTCGCGGCCGGCGTCAGCAAGGCGCGCGCCGACCACGTGACGATCTCCGGCTTCGAAGGCGGGACGGGCGCTTCGCCGCTGACATCGCTCACCCATGCCGGCTCGCCGTGGGAGATCGGCCTCGCCGAGACGCAGCAGACCTTGGTGCTGAATGGA
>JANNTF010001199.1:0-2833 GCA_031403455.1 Alphaproteobacteria bacterium
ACCGCATGGCCGAGGCGGCGGGTGTCGCGACCTTCATCGCGCAGGCTGCCAACCAGACCTATCGCATGGTGCTCAACCAGGGCCATGGCGAGCGTTTCATGCCCGTGCTGCCGAGCATCCTGGCCGCGATGAACGGCGCGAAGCTGCGCGATCTCGATTGATCTCTAGCGAATGAATCGTCGCGCCAGCGGGTCGAGCACCAGGCGCTCGCCGGCCACGAACAGCAGGATGATCGCGAAGCAGGCGGCGAGCACGGTGGTGAGATCGGCCGCCGATTGCGCCTGCAGCATCAGATAGCCGAGCCCGTCGGTGGAGCCGAGCAGCTCGGCGACCAGCGAGATCTTCCACGCGATGCCATAGGCGATGCGCAGCGCGCCGAGCACGAAGGGCATCATCAGCGGCAAGGTCACGAGCAGGAAGCCGCGCGCGCGGTGGCGCGTATAGGTGCGCGCGAACTCCATCAGCTCGGGGTCGAGCGCGCGCAGCCCTTGCGCGATGTTGATCAGGCAGAACGGCGTCAGGATCGCGACCTGCACGAAGACGATCGAGAAATGCCCGGGCTCGAACCAGATCGCCGCGAGAATGGCCCAGCCGATCGACGGGAAGGAGTTCAGGAACGGCGCGACCCCGCCTCGGATCACGTAATCGAGCGCCGGCACGCCGCGCTCGATCAGCGCCAGCGCACCGCCCAGCAGCAGCGCGATCGCGACCGACAGCAGCACGCGCCACAGCGAGGCGAGGCTATGCGCCAGGAATGTCGGCTCGATGAACAGCGTCACCAGACGCTGCGCCACCGGCCACGGGCCGGGCAGCACGAATTCGGGCAAGCCGCGCGCGCTCCACCACCAGCCGGCCAACGCCAGCACCACGCAAAGATCCGCGAAGCGATGGGGCAGCTGCGCGCGCTCGAGTTTCATCGCGTGGCTTCGCCGAAGCGTCGCGCGAGACCGGCCTGCAGCGGCGCGAGAAGCCAGCGATCCGCGGCGTAGACCGACGCGATGATCAGCAGGATCACCGCGAAGATCGTCGCGGTGTCGTATTCCTGGCGCGCGAGATTGATGAGATAGCCAAGCCCCTCATTGCCGCCGAATAGCTCGGCGGTGAGCGTCACCTTCCACGCCACGCCGAACATGATGCGCAAGGTCGCCATCGCGAAGGGGATCAGCGCCGGCAGAACGAGAGCGAGGAACACGCGCCCGCGTTGCCGGGTGAAGCTCGCGCCCATCTCGCCGAGTTCGCGATCGAGGCTCTGCAGCCCCTCGCGCAGATTGACCAGCGCGAAGGGCAGCAGCACCGCCGAGATCGCGAACACGACCGTCCGCATCGAAACGCCGAACCAGATCACCGCGAGCAAGGTCCAGCCCACACCCGAGAAGGCGTTGAGGAACGGACTCAGCCGGCGATGGATGGCCGGCGCGGTCCAGCGCATATAATGCGCCGCCAACGCGAGCAGCGCGCCGAGCGTGAACGACAACGCGATCGAGACCGCGACATTGCGCAGCGTGGCGAGGAGATGCCCCGCCTTGCGTTGCTCGGTCGCGAAACCCGCGAGGGCGAGACCGACCTCGCCAGGCCCCGGCATCACATAGGCCGGCAGGCGCGAAGAGGCCCAGATCCAGGCGCCGAGCACGATCGCCGCGAAGCCGCAGGCGAATGCGCGCTTGGTCGCCGCCGAGACGTCCGTCGCAACCGCTGCCGTCACGACCGCAGCGCGTGCTCCCAGATCAGCGGCCTGACATCGGGCACCGATGGAATCATCCCGAACTCCTTGCCGATCTCCCAGCCCTTCACGACGGCCGCGGCCTGCGCCTCGCCGAAGATCGCGGGCACGATCGTTGTGCGGTCGTACCACCAGTCGAAAAATTTCGGATTCACATTGGCCTGCTTGCCGACGGCTTCGAAGACCTCCTGGCGATTGGCGAGCGCGTAGGCGACCGAGGCCTTGAACATCCGGCTGAACTCCTTGTAGGCATCGGGCTTCGCGCGCAGCCGCTCGGGGAAGCCGACATTCACGGCCGATACCAGCGGGCCGAAATACTCGTTGGTGATCTGCGCGGTCTCCGCGATGTTGCGGAACTCGCCGGATTCGGCCGCGCGATAGGCTTGGCTATGGATCAGCGTGGCGGCGTCGATCTGTCCGGCGCCGAGCGCGCCAGGCAGATTCGGCGCCTGGATCTCGACCTGCTTGAAGTCGCCGCCTTCGAGCTTCACGTCCATGCCGTATTTCCTGGCCAACGCGGCGCGCACATAGAGATAGCCGGTCGCGCGCAGGCCATAGGAGCCGAGCGTCTTGCCCTTGAGCTCGCGCGGATCCTTGAGCGGGCTGTCCTTCTTGACCCATACGCCGCCGCCCTCGCCGGCCGGCGCGGTCTGCAGCACCGCGGAGAGGATACTCAGCTCGAGGCCGCGCGCGATCGCCGGGGGAATGCCGATCACCGCCGTCATGATCACGTCGAACTGCTTGGTCGCCGTGGCCTGGATCAGCGCGGGGATCACGAGGCCGCGCGTCTCCATCTGGATGAGGTCCGAGGTGATCTTGCCGTTGTTGATCGCCCACAGCGCCGCATCCATCGACGGGTCGAGCAGATGCGCGAAGCTGATCTTCTCCTTGCCTTGCGCCGCGGCGCGGTCCGCGAGCGAGAGGATGACCGGCGCGCCGGCGAGCTTGAGCAGGGTTCGACGTTTCATGAGGCGAGTTCCTCCGGTTCGAGGGTGCGGAACGATCGGCTGAGCTGGTCGCGCAGATCCCGGAGCGCAGGACTCTGATCGACATGGCGCGGACGCGGCGCATCGACCGGGATGGTCTCCAAAACGCGCGTCGGCTTGTTCGACA
>JANNTF010001200.1:0-5423 GCA_031403455.1 Alphaproteobacteria bacterium
CGCGGCGCGCTCGATGTGGTGCAGGTCTTCGAGCCGCATGCCGATCGTCTGGTGAGCGAGGGACTCGGACATGTCTGGCATCGCTTCAGCGATCGCGGCGATATCGGCTACACGAGTTTCTACGCGACGCGCGGGTTCACGCGCCGAAAGCGCGAGGCGTGTCAGCGCCTCGTGCGCGGCATGGCGCGTGCGCAGACCGCGCTGTTCGACTCGCGGCCGCAGGCGATCGCGACGGCCGTCGCCGAATTCCTGCCGGGACATTCACGCGAGAGCCTGACGCGGATCATCGACTCCTATCGCGCGGCGGGGCTATGGGCGCGGCAGCCGGATTTTCCGCCGGCGCCGTTCCTGCGTCTGAAAGCGGCGCTGGTCTCCGGCGGCCTGATCGCGAGCGATCCGAGCTATGCGCGGATCGTCGATCAGCAATTGTCGCGCGTCGATTGAACGAAGAAGGATCACCTGCGATGCCGAACGCGCCCGCCATTCCCACGATCGATATCGGCCCGTTCCTTGATGGCGACGCGCACGGCAAGCGGGCGATCGCCGCTGAGGTGGCGCAGACCTGCGAACGGATCGGCTTTCTCATCATCTCGGGTCATCGTTTCCCGGCCGAGCTGCTCGCGCGCGCCCAGCGCGAGCTGTTCGCCTTCTTCGATCTGCCCGTGGCGACCAAGACTCGCTGGCATCCCACCGGGCCATCGAAACAGCGCGGCTATCACGGTTTCGCGACGCGCGGCCTTGCGTCAACGCTGGGCGAGCAGACGCCGCCGGACCTGCGCGAGACGGTATTCCTCGGTCCGATCGACGATCATCGCGCGCATTTCGCGCGTCTGCCGGAAGCGGCGACGAGCTACGCGCCCAACCTGATTCCGACCGAGCCCGCCGGCCTCGACGCGACTCTGGTGCAGCTCTATCGCGCCTATGAGCGGCTGGCCGGCGACATGCTGCGCATCTTCGCCGCCGCCCTCGGGCTGCCGGAGACGTATTTCGCCGACACGCTCGCGCGCCATTTCAGCATCATGTCCTGTCACCACTATCCGCCGCTGACCGAGACGCCTAGGCCGGGCCAGCTGCGCACCGGCGCGCATACGGATTTCGGCGCGATGACGATCCTCACCGCGACCGATGCCGAAGGCGGGCTCGAGGCGCGGCTGCCGGATGGCAGCTGGACCAAGGTGCAGCCGCGCGCCGGCGAGTTCGTCGTCAATCTCGGCGACATGATGGCGCGCTGGACCAACGACCGCTGGACCTCGACCCTGCATCGCGTGGTGAATCCGCCGCTCGGCCTTGCGCAGAGCCGGCGCCTGTCGCTCGGCCTGTTCGTGCATCCCAATTACGATCAGCGCATCGAGTGCATCGCGACCTGCCTCGCGCCGGGCGAGGCGCCGCGCTATCCGACCATCACCGCCGGCGAGCACATCAAGCGCAAGATCGAGCGCAGCCACGAAACGGCGTGAAGCGAGCGCCCTTCCGGGCGTGGAAGCTTCATGCGACAAAGGGTTCCAACAAGGGGGCTCCAGGTTCCGCATTCGGAAGCTGGAGCCGGTTTTGTACTGGTTTCAGGAGGGCGGGCGATGGTGGATGGGCTGAGGAAGTCGGGTCTGTGGCGGCGATTGGCGATGACTCTGGTCGTCGCCGCAGTGCTTGGCAGCGCCGCGGAGCGCGCCGTGGCCGGCAGCGATGTGCTGACGATCGATCTCGTCAACGAGCCGGCCACGCTCGATCCGCATATGCAGGCCAATCACGACAGCTTCGCGGTCTACCGGAACATCTTCGACAATCTCGTCACGCGCGACGATGACGGCAAGATCGTGCCGCAGATCGCCACCGCCTGGCGCTTCCTCTCGGACACCGAGATCGAGTTCGACATCCGGCAGGGCGTCACCTTCCATGACGGTTCGCCGCTGACCGCCGCCGACGTCGTCTTCAGCGTCCAGCGCATCATCGATCCGGCGTTGCGCTCGCCGCAGCTCTCGAACTTCAACCGCATCGTCGCCGCGGAAGCGGCCGGCGCGGACAAAATCCGCGTGCGCACGCAGACCGCCTATCCCGTGCTGCTCGCCCAGCTCGTCAATCTGTCGATCGTGCCGAAGGCCACGATCGAGCGCGTCGGCCGCGAGGCGTTCATGCTCGATCCCGTCGGCAGCGGGCCCTATCGGTTCGTGTCGTGGCAGCGCGGCGCGCGTGTCGTGCTCGCCGCAAATCCCGCCTATTGGGGCGACAAGCCGAGTTTCCCGCGCGTGGAGTTCAATGCCATCCCCGATGCCGCGACGCGCATGGCCAATCTGCGCACCGGCCGGTCCGACCTGATCGTCACGCTGAATCCGGATCATGTCGCCGAACTCAAGGACGATCGGCGCGCCCAGTCGGTCAGCGCGCTGAGCGAGCGCGTCGCCGTCTTGCGCCTCAACACCCTGTCCGGGCCGCTCGCGGATCTGCGCCTGCGGCGCGCGGTCTGGCACGCGATCGATCGCGACACCATCGTCCAGGCGCTGCTTGGCGGGCTCGACCGGGTCGTGCCGATCTTCGGCTCGCCGGCGTCGTTTGGATGGATCGAGGGCATCGAAGGTCCGCGCTACGATCCGGCTTTGGCCAAGCGGCTGGTGCAGGAGGCGGGCCCGGCCGGACAGCAGGAACTCGTGTTCAACACCGCACCCGTGTTCGATCAGCGCGTGGTGCAGGCGATCCAGCAGATGCTCGGCGAAGCCGGGCTCAAGGTTCGCATCGCGAGCTTCGACACCGCGACCTATATGCGCCGGGCGACCGGCAAGCCCGAGGATGCGGGCGATCTCGCGATGGAGCGTTGGACCTGCACCTGCGGCGATGTCGAAGGCATCCTCGAGCCGTTGTTCCGCAGCACGTCCATCTGGGCGCGCTATCGCAACCCAGAGATGGATCGCGCACTCGATGCCGGCCGCTCGACTCTCAATCCCGAGGAGCGGCTGAAGGCCTATCGCCAGGTCTATGAGCTGATCGCGCGCGATGCGGCGACGGTGCCGCTCTACCAGCAGGCGGTGATCTACGGCGCCGCGCGCCAGCTGGTCTGGCGCCCGACCGCGCAGGAGGGAATGTTCATCAACCGCATGCGCTGGCGGGAGTAGGGCTTACCTTGGTCATCGGCTTGGGAATCGTCTACGGTCCCGCGATCGTCAGTGGCAGTCTTGCGCACTGACCTTCAGCCCCCTGGAGGAACGATGGAAACTCGTCTCAACCGATCGCGCGCCTGGCTCGCCGTCACGCTCGTCGTCGGCGCCGCCTTTGCCATCTCGGCGCCGGCACCGGCGCAGCAGCCCAAGACGCTGCGCGTCGTGATGCACGCCGATGTCCGCACCCTCGATCCGTTCTGGACCACGCAGACGATCGCCGGCATCCATGGGCTGATGGTCTACGACACGCTGTTCTCGAGCGACTTCGACCTCAAGCCGCAGCCGCAGATGGTCGATACCTGGACGGTGAGCGACGACCGCAAGGTCTACACATTCACGCTGCGCGATGGGCTGAAGTTCCATGACGGCTCGCCGGTGACGACCAAGGACGTCATCGCCTCGATGAATCGTTGGGGCAAGCGCGACACGGCCGGCAAGACGCTGTTCGGCTACACGGCCTCGCTGACCGCCAAGGACGAGAAGACCTTCGTCTGGACCCTGACCGAACCCTACGGCCTGCTGATCGACTTCCTCGCGAAACTGGGGACCAACATCGCCTTCGTCATGCGCGAGAAAGAGGCGATGGTCGATCCATTCCAGCAGATCCAGGAAGTCGTCGGCTCGGGACCCTTCGCCTTCAAGCGCGACGAATGGGTCCCCGGCAGCAAGACCGTGTACACGAAGTTCCAGGGCTACGTGCCACGCAAGGAACCGGCCTCGGGTCATGCCGGCGGCAAGGTCGTGAAGGTCGACCGCGTGGAGTTCATCTGGATGTCCGATCCGCAGACGGCGCAATCGGCGCTGGTGAACGGCGAGATCGACTATCTCGAGAATCCGCAACCGGATTTCCTGCCGATTCTCGAGGCGACACCGGGGATCAAGATCGAATCGCATCCGGCCATGGGCACGATGGGCATCATCCAGATGAAC
The DNA here is from genome assembly GCA_031403455.1 of Alphaproteobacteria bacterium. Taxonomy (GTDB): domain Bacteria; phylum Pseudomonadota; class Alphaproteobacteria; order CACIAM-22H2; family CACIAM-22H2; genus CAIOSQ01. Next base: position 4,077 of record JANNTF010001200.1, read on the forward strand.
CATCTCCACCCGCCCTTCAACAACGCAAAGGCGCGCCAGGCGCTGCTCTACATCATCAACAACGCAGATTATTTGAACACGATCGCCGCCGACAAGAAGCTGCAGACTCTGTGCTTCTCGCTCTACGGCTGCGCCGTCGAGATGGAGACCGATGCCGGCAGCGAGCCCTACAAGGGGCCGAAGGACTACAAGAAGGCCGAGCAGCTGTTCAAGGAGGCGGGCTACAACGGCGAGCCGATCACAATCCTGCAGGCGACCGACCACCAATACATCGCGCCCGCCGGATTGGTGCTGACACAGCAGCTGCGTCGGGCGGGTTTCCTCAAGCTCGATATTCAGTCGATGGATTGGGGCTCGGTCGTCGCGCGCCGCGCCAAGAAGGAGCCGCCCGCACAGGGCGGTTGGAACATCTTCATCACGGGCACGAATGTGCTGAGTGCCGCCAGCCCGGCGACGAACAATCCGATCGCGATGGGATGCGAGAAGGCGTGGTTCGGCTGGCCCTGCGATCTCAAGTTCGAGGAGCTGCGCACCTCCTGGGCCTTCGCGCCGGACCTGGCGAAGCGAAAGCAGATCGCGGTCGAGCTTTCAAAGCGCGCCTATGAGCTCGTGCCCTACATCTCCTTCGCGCAATGGCGCAACCCGGTCGCCTATCGCTCCGACCGCATCTCCGGCGTGATCACGATGCCTGCGGTGCCGCCGATGTGGAACATCGAGAAGAAGTGACCAGCGGCGGCGGTTCAGCGCGCAGCCGCGGCGACCCGCGATGACCGCCTATATCCTGCGCCGTCTGCTGGCGACGATTCCCGTGATGATCGTCGTGGCGCTGTTCGTGTTCCTCCTGCTGCATCTCACGCCGGGAGATCCGGCCGCCATCATCGCCGGCGACGACGCCGGCCCGGCGGAGATCGAAGGCATCCGCCGCAAGCTCGGCCTCGACCGGCCGTTGTGGGAGCAGTTCGGAATCTATGTCTGGAATCTGCTGCGGGGCGATCTCGGCACCTCCATCTTCTCCAACCTGCCGGTCACGACTCTGGTCAAGCAGCGGCTGGAGCCGTCGGCCGTGCTGGCGCTCTCGACTCTCGTAGTCGCGATCGTGTTCGCGATACCCATGGGCGTGATCGCCGCCTGGAAGGCGCGTTCGGTGATCGATCGCGTCGTCATGGGATTCTCGGTGCTCGGCTTCGCGGTGCCGGTGTTCCTGATCGGCTATCTGCTGATCTACGTCTTCGCGATCCAGCTCAGATGGCTGCCGGTGCAGGGCTACCGCCCGCTGGCGCAGGGGATCGATCAGACCCTGCGCTCGATCGCGCTGCCGGCGATCGCGCTCGGCATGGTGTACATGGC
>JANNTF010001201.1:0-10066 GCA_031403455.1 Alphaproteobacteria bacterium
TCGCGATGACCGCGGCGAGCAGCGCACGTGCCGGCCAGCGTTCGCTCGACGACCAGAATGGACGCGTCAATGCCCAGAGATCACGCAGGAATGGCCGGATGCTGCGCATGCAACGCCTCGTCACAGGATCGAAAAACGACGCGCAACCTCGCGTGCATCGGACGCCAGCGGCAAGGCCGGCGCCTTCAAAACCGCGTCAGCGGCGCGGCGTCGGGATCAGAAATCGACGCAGCGCCCGCCGCGTTCCCAATCGCCATAGCGCGTCGGTTCAGGTCCCTTGGGACCACCGCGCTCTTCGGGTCGTTTCGCCGGCGGTGGCGTGGCTGGCCTGACCGGCGGCGGCTCGGCGGGCGGCGCGGGCTTCTTGGCTTCCGACATGGCGCCAGATATGCCTCGGTTCTGCCTTGAAGCAAGACTTGAATCACTTCGCCCCATGGCCAGATCGTGATCTCGATCCTGTCCCGCCCGTCGGAGATTCACGATGAACTATGCACGTACCGCCCTGCTGATGGCCGCGATGACCGGACTGTTCCTCGCCCTCGGCTGGGTGTTCGGGGGTCAGCAAGGCATGGCGCTGGCCTTCGTCTTCGCGCTCGCCATGAACTTCTTCTCCTACTGGTTCTCCGACAAGCTCGTCTTGCGCATGCATGGCGCACACGAGATCGGCGAGGGCGATGCGCCGCAATTCTACGCGACCGTGCGCCAGCTCGCCGCGCGCGCGCAACTGCCGATGCCGAAGGTCTATCTGATGGAGAACGACCAGCCCAACGCCTTCGCCACCGGGCGGAATCCGGCGAATGCCGCCGTCGCCGCCACGACAGGGTTGCTGCGCATGCTCAGTGCCGAGGAAGTCGCGGCCGTCATGGCGCATGAGCTGGCGCATGTGAAGAATCGCGACTCGCTGACGATGACCATCACGGCGACGCTCGCTGGCGCGATCGGCATGATCGCCAATTTCGGCATGATGTTCGGCGGCTCGCGCGACAGCAATGGTCGGTCGAATCCCGTGAGCATGATCGTCGGTCTGGCGGCCTCGATTCTCGCCCCGCTGGTGGCGATGCTGGTGCAGATGGCGATCAGCCGCAGCCGCGAGTACGAAGCCGATCGGGTCGGTGCGGAAATCTGCGGCAACCCGCAATGGCTCGCCTCCGCGCTCGAGAAGATCAGCCGAGGCGCGCATGCCATTCCAAACCAGAACGCCGAAGCGAACCCGGCGAGCGCACATCTGTTCATCATCAATCCATTGGCCGGTGGCGCGCGCGACAATCTCTTCTCCACGCATCCATCGACCGAGAACCGGATTGCCCAGCTCATGGCGATGGCGCGAAACGTGGGAACCGGTTTCGCCCAACCGGCCCGGCGGCGCGGCCCGTGGGGCTGAACTCCTCGATCATCGCGGCGGCCGCTGCGCTCGTCGTCTGGCTGAGCCAGATCGCGCCGACGCAGGCGCAGTCGGACCGCACGAGATGTGTCCGCTTCCCGGAGCGACAGCTGACCGATATCTCCCGACGCAGCGATGAGACGGTGATCGCATGGCGGGCGAGCGCACAGAATTCCTGCGACCACCCGGTCGATGTCGAAGCACGGTTCACGCTGGAGGATCCCGACGGCGTGGCGCTGAGCGAGCGCAGCACGCAATTCCGCCTCGATCCGGGCGAGTCGATCGAACTGCAAGGCGATTTCGTTGTCAGCCCGCCCGCGCGGAGCCATCGCATCGGGTCGATATCGGTGGTCTATCGCGCGCGGTGAGTCGCCGGATGGGCGCGCCTCACGCGAGCGACGCGAAGCCGAGGCCGATCAGCACGAAGCCAAGTCCAAGGCAGAATGTTTCGAGGCGCGTCATCGCTGGTGCTCCGCAAACTCCCCCGACACGCGAACAACGCGAGACGCGATCGCGCTATTCCTGAGGAGCGACAGCGCCTAGGTTGCCGGCGATGAACTCGGAAGAAACTCTGCCTGGACTAGGCGCCCGCCGCGCTGCGCACGAACTCCTGGCCGCCGTTCTCCGGCGTCATCAATCGCTCGACGACGCATTGGAGCAATCGACGGCGATGGCGGCGCTGGCGACACGCGATCGCGCGCTCGCGCGCCTCATTGTCGCCACATGCTTGCGCCGATTGGGGCAGATCGATCGCGTACTCGACCAATTGCTCGACCATCCCTTGCCGCCGCGCGCGACGCTGACCCAGGACGCACTCCGGATCGGGGCCGCGCAGCTGCTGTTTCTCGACACGCCGCCTCACGCCGCCGTCGGTACCGCGGTCGCCCTGATCAGCGGCCGGCACGCCGTCTATCGCGGTTTGGTAAACGCCGTCCTGCGTCGGATCGCGCGCGACGGCGGCGCGATGCTCGCCACGACGTCGACGCGTGACAATCTGCCGGCCTGGTTGCGCGAGTCCTGGACCGCCGCCTATGGGGATGCCGGCGCGGCCGCGATCGCCGATGCGCTGATGGCCGACCCGCCGCTCGATCTCACATTGAAATCCGGCGAGGCGGCGGCCTGGGCGACGCGGCTGGACGCCCAGATCCTGCCGACGGGAAGTTTGCGGCGGACGAGCGGCGGTGCGCCCAGCCAGCTGCCCGGGTTCAACGACGGCGCATGGTGGGTGCAGGATGCGGCGGCCACGCTGCCGGTGAAGCTGCTCGGCGAACTCGCGGGCGCCGTGGTGATCGATCTCTGCGCCGCGCCGGGTGGCAAGACGGCGCAGATCGCCGCCGCCGGCGCGCGGGTCATTGCCGTGGAGCGCAGCGTGCAACGCGCCCGGCGCCTGGGCCTCAATCTGGAGCGGCTGGGACTCACCGCCGAGATCGTGGTCGCGGATGCCGCCGTGTGGACCCCTGCGGTGCTTGCCGCGCGCGTGCTCCTCGATGCGCCCTGCAGCGCGACGGGAACAGCGCGACGCAACCCCGATGTGCTGCATCTGAAGACCCCGGAAGATGTCGCACGGCTGTTGGCGTTGCAGGCGCGTCTGCTCGATGCCGCCGCGTCCATGACGGCGCGGGGCGGGCTGCTCGTCTATTGCGTGTGCTCGCTGCAACCCGAGGAGGGACCAGCGCAGATCGACGCGTTCCTTGCCCGAGACAGCCGCTTCGTGCGCGTGCCGATCATCGCGGCGGAGATCGGCGGTCTGAGCGAGTGCATCGAGCCGACCGGCGATCTGCGAACCCTGCCGTCGCATCTCGCGGCGCGCGGCGGGCTCGATGGATTCTACGCCGCCCGGCTCATCCGCACGGGCTGATGCGGGCAGCCCGCAAAAGCTGCTAGTCTGACAACTCATGAATCGACGGCATGTCACACGCGGCGCTCTCGCCGCGCTCCTCGCGCTCGGCGGCTGCGGTTTCGAGCCGCTCTACGGACGCTTCGGCGACGGCTCGATCGCCGACGATCTGGCGGGGATCAAGATCCGGATCATCGGGAGTCGGTCCGGCCAGCTGCTGCGCAACCACCTCCTCGATGGCCTGACGCCGAAGGGCGAACTCGCGCGACCGGCCTATACGCTGCGGGTGGAATTGATCGAGCCGCGCCCGCAGGATCTCGGCGTCGCCCGCGATGACTCGGTGGTTCGCTATTCCTATTCGACGGTCGCGCGCTTCAAGCTCGATGATCCGTCCGGTCGATCGGTCTTCGAGGGACAGTCGAGTTCGCTCTCGAGCTACGAGGTCACGAATTCGGAGTTTGCCACGGTGGCGGGGCGGACCAACGCCCGCGACCGCGTACTGGAGGAGATCGCCGTTGACATGAAGGCGCAGCTCGCCGTGTTCTTCCGCTCGCGACGAAGCCCGACGAGCTGATCGCCCGCTAGAAACCCTGCAGGCGCGTCTCGCCGAGATTGCGCAGCGCGACCCGGAAGACCAGCGACGTGTCCGGGGGATTGTCGCGATTGCCGGTGAAGCGGCGCTGAAAATCGACGCCGAACAGGAAGCATTCGTCCTCGTAGACCAGCGCGGTGTTGAAACGCAGCTGTCCGCGATCCTTGCTGATCGACCGCGCGTCGCGGATCAGAAAACGCCAATTCTCGTCGATGCGCGCGGATAGGCGCGTCGTGACCTGCTCGAGGTCGAACGGCAGACTTGGCTGCGTGCTGCGCTCGATGAAATTATACGCAACGACCAGGTTGAGGGATTCCGGTCCAATACGAATATCGGCCGTGTTTCGCGCGGCGGTGAAATCGCTCTTGTTGGTCTGAAAACGCCAGCTCCCGCTGAGCCACTCATGGGGCGAGACCAGAATGCGCCCGACGATGTTCGACGCGTTATCGTCGAGTCCGGATTCCAGCGGGAAATTGCCATCGCGCTGGAACCGATAGCTCTGGCCGAGAAAGGCGGCGATCCTGGCGCCGCTGTCCATGCGGCGCGTGTCGATGTTGACGCCGTAATTGATACGCTGGCCACCCTCGACGCGATCGAGCCCCGTGAACCGGTTTCGCCGGAAAAGATTCGTGTCGTCGAGATCGATCGCCCGCGAATCCTCGTTTGGAAACCTGTCCTGGTTGCCGATTCTCGGCGCCGCGACGATCGAGACGACCGGCTCGATGATCGTGCGAAAATCCTGGCCAACGCGCACGAACGGCCACCGCCAGCCGAGCGATACCTGCGGAAAGATCCGTCCGCGAATGCCCTCTTCGCCGGGCGAATACTGATCGCGCACGCGGCCGAGGTCGGAGACGTTGAAGAGATCGCCCTGCACCGTTCCCGTGAAACTCCACACCTCGCCGGTCGATGCCGTGAAGGGCAGTGTGTAGCCCCAGATGCCGGCGGTGCGTTGCGACCGCGTCCCCTCGATGCGGTGAACGCCGTAGGAATAGGAGTCGAAATGCAGATAGCCGCCGCGCGAATCCGTCTGGCTCAGCCATTGGTACTCTAGTAGCGGCAGCACCAGGGGCGCCTGGCTCGGATCATCGAACTCGCGCAAGCCTTGGAACGCGAAGGCTTGCGCGGATGCATAGGAACGCTCGCGAAACCCCTCGACGAAGGCGCGTGACGTCAGCGTGTTGCGATCGATGAAGCGGAAGCGGTCGAACAGCTTGTAGCGCAGGAGATAGTTGTCGTGGCTCGCGCGCGCGACATCGAAGCCCCAGCGCCAGTCGTCGTCGATGTCGAAGCGCCCCGTCCCGGCGACATGCCCGCGGAACGTGTCTTCACCGGTGCGCCGGTTGTTGTCGTCATAGACATGGCCATAGGTCGCCGACGCGTTCAGGGTCGTGAAGCCGTCGCGGAACCGTTGCCGGTATTCGCCGGCGAGGACGGGACGATCCTTGGTGAAGAACATCGGCTCGATCGTGAGATCGGCGGTATCGCCAAGAGTCTGGAAATACGGCTGGGCAAAGAACTGCCCGAGCACGCTCGACGATCCGAACGCGGGCGCGAGAAAGCCGCTCTTGCGCTTCACCGTGCCATCGGGATGCTCGAAATAAGGCGTGTAGATCACCGGAACGCCGCCGACTTCGAGCCACGCGTCGCGATAGGTGACCGTCGCGGATTCCTGATCATGCGTCGCGCGCGCCGCCTTGAGCTGCCACAGAGGCGGCCGCGTCGGATCGTCCTTGCACAGCGCGCACGGGCTATAGACGACCTTGCGCAGCGCCGTCGTGTTCCCCGCCGTGCGGCGCCCGCTGATCGCCGCGAGGCGCGACCAGTCGGCGAGCAAGGCACGGAAATTCTGCATCGCGCCTTCGCGCAGATCCTCGGTCAGCTCGGCGTAATCGGCGAAGATCACATCGCCGGTCGGCTCGAGCAGCGAGACATTGCCGCTCGCGCTGACCAGATTGGCGCGGCGATTGAAGGAGATCGTGTCGGCGCGCACGACCCGATTGCCCTGGACGATCTCGACATGTCCGGTCGCCGTGACGATGTCGAGATCGCGGTCGTAGACGACTTCGTCGGCCGAGATGACCGCGGGCAATTCGCGCGGATCGGGAAGCTGCGCATGCGCCCATCCCACGGAAATGACGCTCGTCAGCAGCGCAACACTGAGGACGCGAGCCAACCATGTGGCGGGGCATGCGGTATTAACCATGATCGGCTCGGATTATACGTCAGCCGATTCGCGTGACTACCCATCAAATCGGGGCCGTGATGAAATTCGCCGCGGCTTGCCCGCGCGTGTCGTCGCCTGCTACGAAACGACACGTCGATCGTCATGCAACAAACGCCGCGAATTGCCCCGTCGATCCTCTCGGCCGATTTTGCGCGGCTGGGCGAGGAAGTCCGCGCGGTGACGGCGGCGGGCGCCGACTGGATTCACATCGACGTGATGGACGGCCACTTCGTGCCCAACCTCACCATCGGCCCGATGGTGGTGCAGGCTCTGCGACCGTGCACGGCGCTGCCCTTCGACGTGCATCTCATGATCACGCCCGTCGATGCTTTCGTCGCGCGGTTCGCGGCCGCGGGTGCGGACATCATCACGATCCATCCCGAAGCCGGGCCGCATGCGCATCGCACGCTCCAGCTGATCAAGTCGCTCGGCAAGCGCGCCGGCATCGCGCTCAACCCGGCGACGCCGATCGAGATGGTGGAGTATCTCCTCGACGACGTCGATCTCCTGCTCGTGATGTCCGTGAATCCAGGTTTCGGGGGTCAGAGTTTTATCGCGCAGCAACTCGAGAAGATCCGCGCGTTGCGGCGGCGCATCGATGCCAGCGGCCGGCGGATCGACCTCGAAGTGGATGGCGGCATCAACGAAGAGACCGCGCGTGCAGTGATTTCGGCGGGCGCCGATGTTCTCGTCGCCGGCTCCGCGACGTTCAAGGGCGGCGCCGGCGCCTATGCGCAGAACATCCGAGACCTGCGGGGCGTGCGGTCGGGTTGATGAGTTTCGCGCGCCTCCTCTATCCGTCGCCCCTCTATCGGCTGTTCCTCACGGGTGGCGCGCCGGCGACGCCGCGCGCGCTCCCGGCGCCGCCACCGCGCGGCTCGGCCGAGGGTGGGCGCAAGATTCTCGCGGGCGGCAGCCTGCCCGATCATCCGGATTGGCAGGCGCGATCGCTGGACGCCACGACACTCACGGCGCTCAACGGATTCGGATGGCTCGCCGATCTCGCCGCCGTGGGCACGCCCGAGGCGCGCAAGCGTGCGCGCAGCCTGATCGGCGATTGGCTCGAGCAGGAGCGCTGGCATCCCGTCGTCTGGGCGCCGGACATCACCGGGCGACGACTCGCGATCGCGCTCGAGACCTGGAGCTTCGTCACGGAGAACGCCGACGACGCGCTTGCCAAGCGTTGGCTCACGTCGCTGTCGCGCCAGGCCAAGCATCTCGCGCGCAGCCTGGACAACGGCACCGATGGATTGCCGCGGCTCGAGGCGCTCAGCGGCCTGGTGCTCGCCGCGCTTGCCGGGCTGGGCCGCCTCGAACCGGCGACGATCCTCGAGCGCTTGACGCGCGAACTCGCCCGCCAGGTCTTGCCGGATGGCGGCCATGTCGAGCGCTCCCCGAGCGCGCATGTCGAGGTATTCGAGCTGCTCCTGGGTCTACGCGAATCGCTGACGGCGGCGGGACTGGCATTGCCCGGCAAGCTCGAAGCGGCGATCGAGCGCATGGCCGCGATGGTGCGCTTCTTCCGTCACGGCGACGGCAAGCTGGCGCTGTTCAACGGCTCGGTCGAGGACGACGCGCGCGCCATCGATCGACTGCTCCAACGCGCGGGCATCAAGACGCCGGCGCCGGAGTCCGCGCCCGATAGCGGCTTCGAGCGCCTCTCGGCGCATCGCACATTGGTCATCTTCAATACCGGCGCGCCGCCGCCGCGCGGACTCGATCTGCACGCCCATGCCGGACAGCTTTCTTTCGAACTCAGCGTGGGCCGCGAGCGCGTGGTCGTCAATTGCGGCGGCGCGCCGACTCGCGACACGGCCTGGGTGATGGCGGCACGCGCGACGGCGGCGCATTCCACCGTGACGATCGACGAAACGAATTCCGCCGAACTGAGCGCCGCCGGCGGCATGGTGCGGCGGCCGCGGCGCCTCGAATCGCAGCGCGAGGATTCCGGCGGCGCTGCGCTCGCGATGGCCAGCCATGACGGCTATGCGCCGAATTTCGGTCTCACGCATCGGCGTCGGCTCTGGCTCTCCCCCGACGGCACCGATCTCCGCGGCGAGGATATCCTCCTCGGCGCGCATAAGGGATTGTTCGCGATTCGCTTCCACCTCCACCCCGAAGTGCAGGTCTCGCTGATTCAGAATGGGGGTGCGGCGCTGCTGCGCGCACCGTCGGGCGTGGCGTGGCGCTTCCATATCGGGGGTGGACGCCTGGAACTCCTCGAGAGTGCCTATTTCGGCCAGGGCATCTCCGGCCCCAACAATATCCGGCGTGCCGAACAGCTGGTCATCACCGGGCCCGTGATCGATGGCGCACCGATCAAATGGGCGTTCCGGATGCTGCCGCGCACCTGAACTCTCAGCGCACCCGTGCGCGGCCGTGATGCAGGAACAGGCCGAACCCGTCATAGGGCGAGAGCGTCAGGCTGCCCAGCGCCTCGTCACCGGTCACCCAGCGCATCTCCGCGCCTTCGCCCAGACGCAACGCCGGGATCTCCGATTCGTCCACGCGCGCCGTGAAAAAATGCCGCTCCCGGAGTCCCGCGAGCGCATCGAGCGTGACATCCATCCGCATGAAGAAGGCGAAGCGTTCGATCGCCAGGACGAGATTGGTCTCCTCCGCGACTTCACGCATCGTCGCATCCAGCGCCGTCTCGCCGTGCTCGACCGTGCCGCCGAAGAATCCCCAATGGCCGGGAAACCAGATGCCGGGAATGTCGTCGCGACGCTGCAGCAGATAGCGGCCGGCTCGATCGACGAGAATCGCGGCACAGCCATGGCCGAAGACCAGCGGACTCGTATCGCGCGTGAAATGATGACGACTCATGGATCGACGCGGCAAGTCTTGCCGAGCGCCGGCGTCATCGCCAGCACTTCCTGCCGGACCGCATCGCCGCGCCGTCGGCTAAGTGCTTGAGCGCACGCGATCCGCGATCGCGGCACGCGCTTTGCTGAGAAGGGGTAACCCAAACCGTGGAATCCTCATGGCGACAATCAACTCCCTGAACTCTGCGACATCGGCGGCGAATGCGGCCGCGACGCAAGCGACGAAGGACGCCACGGGTTTCGCGAAGGATTTCGACTCCTTCCTGGTGCTGCTGACGAGCCAGCTGAAAAACCAGGATCCGCTGTCACCGATGGATGCGACCCAGTTCACGACCCAGCTCGTGCAATTCACCGGGGTCGAGCAGCAGATCAAGCAGAACAAGAATCTGGAATCGCTGATTGGCATGCAGGAGGATCTGCAGCTCGCCTCGGCATCGAACTACATCGGCCGCACGGTGGATGCCGGTGGGAAGAGTGTGCTCCTCAACGGCGGTGCGGCGTCGATCTCGTATCAGCTCGACACGCCAGGCAAGGAGGTTTCGATCACAATCAAGAACACTGCCGGCGAGACCGTGCGCACCATCGCGGGCGTCGCGACCACGGGCCTGCAGACGGTGGCGTGGGATGGCCGCAGCGACGGCGGCACGCGCCTCGCCGACGGGAAGTACGCATTCTCGGTCAACGCGAAGGATCTCCGCGGACAGGCGATGCCAGTCAAGACGGGCTATTCGGGTGTGGTCGACGGGTTCGACCTGAGCAGCAACGGCATCATTCTGCGTGCCGGCGCCGTGCGTATCCCCGTCAGCGACGTGACGGGCGTCCGCGCCAAGTAACCGCCGGCCCGGTGGCCGGCATCCCCCTCGACCCGAGCGTCGCGCTGCCTCGTCACATCAGCGGCAGCCGGCGACGCTATTGCCGGGCACCAAACCCACGCCGACCCCCGATCCCTTGGTTCATGCTGTGAACGCCGCGCTTGACGTTCAGCGGATGAACGCTGTAGACCGCTGCCACGGCTGGTTTGAGGGAAGATGGACGGCACGACACGCACACTTCGCGAGCGCGACGGCGAGTCGGACGAGATCGTGCTCGCCATGCTCAACGCCGTGGAGCGCGACCACCAGATCACGCAACGCTCGGTCGCCCTGGAACTCGGCATCGCGCTCGGTCTGGCCAATGCGTACCTGAAGCGCTGCGTGCGCAAGGG
>JANNTF010001202.1:0-11586 GCA_031403455.1 Alphaproteobacteria bacterium
CTCCAGCTCGCTTTGTCGTTGGCGGCGTCCCTCGCAACGGCGGTCGTCGGCATGCTCGCCATGCGGCTCAGTCGTCGCATCGGCGTCACAGGCGAGGGTTGGGTTCCCGTGCTGCTCTTGCCGCTCTACGCGATTGGGCTGGTATCGTTCGGGCCATCGGCAATCGAGGTCGCACGCGATGAAGGAGTCCGGCTTTTCGAGCAACTCGGCGGCAGCGCGAGTGACGAGCTGCTCTTCCGCTTGCTGATGCTCGGCCTCTCGATGCTCGCCACCGCGCTGTTGCTCCGCGAGATCCTGCGCGGCATCGCCTGGATACCGAAGGTCATTCGCGAGATCGGCATCCTCGTGCGCGCGGCGACGGCGATGCTGCGCTAGCTCACGCTTTGGCAAGTCCGATCAGCCGTCACGGTTCAGCGCCACAACAGCCGCACGGCGATCGCGATGCCCGAAACGATCATCATCAGCGCCACTGCGCGTTGGAGCCAGGCGACCGGCAGGGCATGCGCGATGCGTACCCCGACGAAGATCCCGAAAATCTGCGCCACCGCGAGAATCGAAGCGATGCGCAGATCGATCGTGCCGGTCATCGCGTTTCCGAGCGTGGCGAAGGCGGAGATCGGGACAGTGATGGTCTGGCACATCACGACGGCGGTCAGCGGGGCGACGTGGCGCCAAGCGAGAATCGGCATTAGCGATACCGCTCCACCAGTGCCGGTGATCGCCGAGACCGCGCCGACGCTCATGCCGATCGTCGCGAGCACCGGCGCGCTGAGGCGCTGTTGGTCATCGCCCGCAACGACCAGAACGGCGAGCGAGCGCAGCGCGCTGACGATCAGGAGCACCACGATGAGCCACAGCAGCGCATCGGCGGGGACCCAGGGCAGCGCGAGGGCGCCGACGAGCGCGCCCGGCAGCGCGCCCAGCCACAGCGCTGCGCACATCGTGCGCTCGAGCGTGCCACGTCGCAGGCCGACGACCAGGGTCACGATTGCCGACGGCAGGAAGGACAGGAGCGCCGCGCTGATCGCCGTATGAATGTCGACGCCAAGGCCGAAGACGAGCGCCGGCACGACCAGCACGCCACCGACGCTGGTCACGCCGACGATCAGGGCCGTGAAGAATCCGAGCAACGCAACCAGCACGTCGCCGGTCATGTTCGGTTCAGGTGATGGATCATTGCGCGGAGCATACGATTTTCACGGACGAAGTGGCTCCGTGTTCGGATCTCGGCTATGGCGAGATCCGAATCTGGAAGCGGTAGCTTGGAGGCACGAGATGACGATTGGCGTGGGCGGGTCGACCGCCGAGGTGGAGCTCGCGAAGCTGAGCGCGATGCGCGGTGACGTGCCGGCGATCGTCGATGCCGATCGCGTCGCGCGGATCGAGCGCGCGCAGGCGTTGATGCGCGATGCGGGAATCGACGCGCTATGGCTCGATGTCTCGGCGAGCCTGACCTACTTCACCGGGTTGCGGCTGCGGCGCTCGGAACGGCTGCATGGCGCGGTGCTGCCGGCGAAGGGTGATCTCGTCTATCTCGGCCCGGCCTTCGAGGAGGCCAAACTGCGCACGATGATCACGCTCGGCGACCGGATCGCGACCTGGGAGGAGCACGAGGATCCGACAGCGCTGGTCACCGACACGCTGCGTGGACTCGGGATACCCAAGGGAACGATCGGCATCGACGAGGCGACTCCCTTCGCCACTTTCGACGGGCTGCGCCGCGCCGGCAACGCCTATGATTTCGTCAACGCGGCGGCCGTCACCGGCGCCTGCCGCGCACGCAAATCGGCGCGCGAGATCGCATTGATGCAGACCGCCAAGATCATCACGCTCGCGGCGCACAAGGCCGCGGCCCGGATCCTGCGCGCGGGCATCACGACGACGGAAGTGCAGGCCTTCCTCGTGGACGCACACAAGCGACTGGGCGCCGAAGGTCCGCCCGCCTTCAACATCGTGCTGTTCGGCGAGGCGACGGCCTATCCGCATGGCGTGCCCTATCCCCAGACGCTGAAGGACGGCGACATGGTGCTGATCGATGTCGGCGCGCCGATCGACGGCTATCTCTCCGACATCACGCGCAGCTATGTGTTTGGTGAGCCGAATGCCCGCCAGCGCCAGATCTGGAATCTCGAGAAGGCGGCGCAGGCGGCTGCTTTCGACGCGGCGCAGATCGGCGCGCGCTGCGAGGATGTCGACGCCGCCGCGCGTCGCGTGATCGAGGCCGCCGGTTTCGGACCAGGTTACGCGGTGCCCGGCCTGCCGCATCGCACCGGGCATGGCATCGGCCTGGAAGTCCACGAGGTGCCTTATCTGGTGAAGGGCGACCGCACGATCCTCGCGCCGGGCATGACCTTCTCGAACGAGCCGATGATCTGCATCTACGGCGAATTCGGCGTTCGCCTGGAAGATCATTTCTACATGACCGAAGACGGGCCGCGCTGGTTCACGCAGCCCGCCCATACGGTCGACGATCCGTTCGGCTACGAGGCCAAGTAGCTCGTCCCCGGTCTCAGAGGGGCGTCGGCGCCGCCATCACGGTCGCGATCACGAGGGGTGTGGTCGCCAGCGCATCCGCGCGTCGGCGCGCCGAGTCCTCGTCACGCGCGTAATGAACGGCGAAGCTACGGAAGCCAGGGCCTTGGCCGGGGGCGAGTGGTTTGCGCCACGGCTCGCCGGGCGGCGCGAAGCCGATCGCGTAGTGTTTGCGCATCGCCGCGTCGATGCGCCAGCTCTCGCCACCCGTCTCGGCTGACGTATCGCCGGTGATCACGCACCATGGGCCGCGCTGTGCCGCCGGCGCGCTCGTCCGTTGCGCGAGCCAGCCATAGGCGCTCGCCGGCGTCGGCGTCGTGCCGCTCGTGCCATAGCCCCATTTCTTGATCCAGCCCTGACGGAAGGCGTCGAGATCCGTGTTGAACCAGACGCGCTCGAGATCGGCCGCGCTGGTGGGGTGCAGGAAATCGAAATGCTGGAAGGGCAGGCTCGCCGGGCGCATCTCGACGTTCTTCCAGTTCTCGTACAGACCCATGCCGGGGATCGCGTTGAAGAACGGGTTGTCGATTTCGCGCAGCCACGGTTCGTAGCCGCGGGCCAGCGCATCCGCCGGCAGCGTGTAGCTCAGGAAGACCATCGTATCGAAGCTGGAGCTCAAGACCGGGTTCTCGTCACCAATAGAGATAGAGATTGTTCATCAGGGATTTCGGCGTGATGGTCACCGGCCGCTCCTGGGTCCGGCCTTCGAACTCCGTGCGCACGCGATACGAGCCGGGCGCCAGCCGTGCCATCAGGACCGGGCCGTCCATCACCGCCTCCAGCACGGTCTGTCCGCCGCGCAGGATCGTCACTTTGCAATCCGACAGGAAGTCGCCATTCGACTTGCGCGCCGTGACGATGCGCAACGTGTATTGGCTGGCGCGATCGAGGAGCTCGCGCTTCTCGTTCTCGCCGACGCCGCCGGTGATGAAGCGCACGTCGCCGCTCGTCGCCTCCTCGATCGCCGCAACCGGCCCTCCCGACATCACCAGGCACAACGCGACGCTTGCCGGTAGGATCGTTTTGTTCCACATCGATTGTCCCCTCTGCCCTCGCCAAGTGCGGCGAGAGGCGGTATCGGAGGGCAGGATCTCCGTCCTCCCCGCTGACCGCAAGGTGTCTTGATGGCCGATGGCAATGCATTCGTGAAATTCGGAGTCGGGCAGCCCGTTCGCCGCTTCGAGGATCAGCGCTTCCTGACGGGCGCCGGCCAGTACGTCGATGACCGCACCATGCCCGGGCTGCTGCATGCGGTCATCCTGCGCTCGCCCCAGGCGCATGCGAAGCTGCGGCGCGTCGATGCGACGGCGGCGCGCGCCGCGCCCGGGGTGGCGGGCATCTTCACCGGGGTGGAGTGGAAGGCAGCCGGACTCGGTCCCTTGCCCGGGCGCAATTTCATCAACCATCTCGATGGGCGGCCAGTGGCGCCACCGCCGCGCTTCGCGCTGGCGGTCGATCGTGTCCGCCATGTCGGCGATTGCGTGGCGATCGTCGTCGCCGCAACGCGCACGCAGGCCGAGGATGCGCTTGAACTGATCGAGATCGACTACGAGGAGCTGCCGGCCATCGCCTCGCCGGTCGACGCGCTCGCGCCGGGCGCGCCGGCGGTCTGGGCGAAGAACGAGTGGTGGGAGGGCGCGCGTGACGAGGCCGCGCTCAACACCGCCTTCGTCTGGCGCGTGGGCGACGGCGAGAAGACCGCGGCGGCGATCGCGGCCGCGCGTCATGTCGTGCGCACGCGGCTCGTCAACAACCGCCTGGTCATCCACTACATGGAGCCGCGCGGCTGCATCGCGTGGCGCGACGAGACGGGCCGGATGGTATTCGGCGGTTCGCTGCAGAACGCGCCGAATTTCCGTGAACTCCTGTGCCTGCAATTCGGCTGGAAGCTCGAGCGGCTGCGCGTGGTCGCCGACGATGTCGGCGGCGGTTTCGGCGGCAAGAACCAGCTGCAGCCCGAGCATTGCGCTGCCCTGTTCGCCGCCGACCGGCTCGGACGCCCGGTCAAATGGATCAATGACCGGATCGGCTCGTTCCAGTCGGACGTGCATGGCCGCGATCTGGTGAGCGATGTCGAGCTCGCGCTGGATGCTGAGGGACGCTTTCTCGCGCTGCGCGCCCACACGATCAGCAACATGGGCGCCTATCTCTCGACCTACGGCTCGATCGTGCCGACCAATGCGACGGCCGCGGTGATGGGCGGCGTCTACGATCTGCGCGCCGTGTTCATGGAGGTGCGCGGCGTGTGGACCCACACGGTGCCGGTCGATGCCTATCGCGGCGCCGGACGTCCGGAGGCGAATTACATCCTGGAGCGCACGATCGACGTCGCGGCGCGCCAGCTCGGGCTGTCGCCGATCGAGCTGCGCCGGCGCAATTTCATCAAGCTCACGCAGCTGCCCTACACGACCGCGATGGGCCGCGTGCTCGATTCGGGGGATTTCGCCGGGGTTTTCGATCGTGCGCTGAAGCTCGCGGATCATGCCGGGCTGGCGGCGCGCAAGGCCGAGGCGCGATCGCGCGGCCGGCGGCGCGGCTTCGGCATCGCGCCGTATCTCGAGGCCACGCTGGGCAAGCCGACCGAGTCCGCGCGCATCGAGTTCCATCCCGATGGGACCGCCACGCTGATCGTGGGTTCGCAATCGAACGGCCAGGGCCACGAGACGACTTTTCCGCAGATCGTCGCCGCCGAGCTCGGGATCGATCCGTCGCGGTTCCGGTACCGCCAGGCGGATACCGATCTCGCGCCCGATGGCGGTGGCCATGGCGGCTCGCGTTCCACGCAGCATGCCGGCGGCGCGATGCTCAAGGCGACCGAGGCGATCATCGCCAAGGGCAAGCTGATCGCCGCCAATCTGCTCGAGGCGGCTGCGGTCGACATCGAGTGGTCGCCGGGCGAGTTCCGCGTCATCGGCACCGATCGGCGCATCGCTTTCGATCGCGTCGTTCGCGCGGCCTTCGATGCGACCAAGCTGCCTGCGGGAGTCGGACCCGGACTCGACGAGACCGGCACCTACGAGCGCACGGCATTCAACTATCCCAATGGTTGCCATGTCGCGGAGATCGAACTCGATCCGGAGACCGGCGCGGTGCAGCTCGTCGGCTATTGGGTCGTCGATGATTTCGGCCGCATCATCAATCCGATGATCGTGCGCGGGCAGGTGGTCGGCGGGGCGGTGCAGGGCATCGGTCAGGCGCTGCTGGAACAGGTCGTCTATGAGTCCGGCACGGCGCAGCTGTTGACCGCGTCGCCGATGGATTACTGCCTGCCGCGCGCCGATGATCTGCCGGCGATCGCGGTCGAGCTGTTCGAGGGCGCGCCGACGACGACCAATCCGCTGGGGGTCAAAGGCGCCGGCGAGGCGGGCGCGACCGGCGCCCCGCAAGCGGCCGCGAACGCCGTGCTCGACGCGCTCACGGAATGGGGCATCCCCCATCTCGACATGCCGCTGACGCGCGAGAAGATCTGGCGCGCGATCGCCGCGGCGCGCTGACCGGATCGAGCCCGGGTCAGCGCAGATCCCGGCAGAATTCCTGGATGCGGCGGCAGCCTTCGCGCAGCGAGTCGAGATCGGTGGCGTAGGAGACGCGGAAATACGGGCTCATGCCGTAGGCGGCGCCTTGAACCGCGGCGACGTGCTGCTCTTCGAGCAGGGCGGTGACGAATTGCGTGTCGTCGTCGATGCGCCGCCCGCCCTTGCTGGTCTTGCCGATGCAGCCGGCGATGTTTGGAAAGACGTAGAACGCGCCTTCGGGCTTGTGCACCGTCACCCCCGGCGCCTGCCGCAACAGCTCGACGACCAGATCGCGCCGCTGGCCATACTCGGCGGCGCGGCTTCGCAGCAGATCCTGTGGGCCGTCGAGCACCGCGACCGCGGCAGCCTGGCTCACCGTGGTGATGC
Organism: Alphaproteobacteria bacterium; assembly: GCA_031403455.1. Lineage (GTDB taxonomy): Bacteria > Pseudomonadota > Alphaproteobacteria > CACIAM-22H2 > CACIAM-22H2 > CAIOSQ01. Next base: position 6,435 of record JANNTF010001202.1, read on the forward strand.
CGCCGGTCGCCTGGCCATGGACGTTGTTCATCGCCGCGATCAGCGCCTTGGGACCGCCGCCATAGCCCACGCGCCAGCCCGTCATCGCATAGGCCTTGGACGCGCCGTTCATGGTCAGCGTGCGGTCCTTCAGCCGCGGCTCGACCTCCGCGATCGTGCAGAACTCGAAGTCGTCATAGATCAGGTGCTCGTAGATGTCGTCGGTCAGGATCCAGACCTGCGGATGGCGCAGCAGCACGTCGGCGAGCGCGCGCATCTCCGCGCGCGTGCAGGCAGCCCCCGTCGGATTGTTGGGAAAATTGATGATCAGCCACTTCGTCTTCGCCGTGATCGCCGCCTCGAGATCCTCGGGCCGGAGCTTGAACTGGTTGTTCTCCGGGCACGCGACCGGCACCGGGGTCGCCTCGGCCATCATCACGATATCGGCATAGGTGATCCAGCCGGGCGCCGGGATGATCACCTCGTCGCCGCGGTTGCAGCTCGCCATGATCGCGTTGAACACGATCTGCTTGCCGCCATTGGCGATCAGGATCTCGTCGAGCGCGTAGTCGAGATTGTTGTCGCGCTTGAACTTGCGCTGGACGGCCTGCTTGAGCGCTGTGGTGCCGGATTGCGCCGGATATTTGGTGTCGCCGGCGAGCGCGGCGCGATGCGCGGCCTCGACCGCATGGGCAGGCGTGGCGAAATCCGGCTCGCCCACCGACAGGCTGATCACCTTGATGCCTTGGGCGCGCAGCTCGCGCGCCTTGTCGGTCATCGCGGCGGAGGCGGATATCTTGACGGTCTTCAGGCGGTCGGCGATCTGGAACATCTCTCTGCCCTTTGTGGTGGAGGCAACGAATATCCTTCCGATCGGCGCTGCTCAAGATCAGGCTACTCCGTGCCTCGCACCGCGACCAGGATGCGCACAGCCGATCACGATGCCGCTGTCGCGTCTCGTCGGGCCAGCAGACAGCGCTGCAGCTCGGCGGCGATCGTCGCGCCTTCGCGCGTGATACAGCTGAGATGCGTGCCGGGCACCGGTCGGATCGTCGGCCGCGCCGACACGCGATGCCACCGCGCCGGCAGGTAGCGATGGTGATCGCCCATGCTCGAGACGAGAATGGTGAGGGCGGCGTCCTGCCGACGTGGCAGGAAATGCCGCGCGGCGTCGTTGATCGCGCCGAAATGGATTTGATCCGGGCGCCGCTGCTCGGCGACATCCGCATCGCCGGTCGATCGCGCAAGGCCGAGCGCCCGCGCGATCGACCGCAAGCGATAGGCGATGACGCCGCGCCGCGCCGACGCGGTCATCAGGCCGAGATCTCTCCACCGATACCAGCCATGCAAGGCTTGACCGACGATGCGCGTCACGGGGATCTGCGTCCCCAGGGTCCGACAGGCCAAGCGATCCAGCCAATCGATCGCGTGCCTCAGACGCGGCGCCAGCACATGTCCCGAGGGCGCATCGATGAGGACGATCATGTCGACGGTCTCCTCGAGCCGCGCCAATTCCTGGGCCGTCGCGAGCGCGATCAGGCCGCCATTGCAGAATCCGGCCAAGGCGTATGGCCCGCGGGGCTGGATCGCCCGGAGGATCGCGGCGCGCGACGCACCCATGATCTCGAAACGCACCGGCACCGGCTCATCCGCGGTGCGGCCATGCGGCGCGATGACATGCACGGGCTGATCACGTGGCAAGTGGCGGGCGAGCGCGGTGGCGTAGAAGGCCGCATCGTGGTCGGGGTGGAAGAAGAACAGCGGCAATCGCGTGCCATCGACGTTGATGGTCGTGACGGTGGGGCCGCCGCCGCTCGCGGTGACGCCCAGACGTGCCGCGAGACCTCTGATCGTCGGTGTGTCGAAGAGGGCCGTCACAGGCACCGCATGGCCGCACAGGGCTTCGGCGCGCAGCGCGACCTGCGCGGCCATGAGCGAATCGCCGCCCAGTTCGAAGAAGTCGTCCTCGGGCCCGATCGGCCGCGTCGCCAGGAGTTCCTCCCAGATCTGCATCAGCTGCAGTTCGAGGGCGGTGGTGCAGCCGGTTTCGCCGGATTGTGCAGGCGCACGCATCGCGTCGGGCGGCGGCAGGGCCCGCCAGTCGACCTTGCCGGCCGCAGTCAGTGGCAGCGCGGCGATCGGCGCGAAGATCGTCGGCACCATGTAGTCGGGCAGCGTCGCGGCCAGGAACGATCGCAGCACCGCCGTCGTCGGGAGATCGCCCGCTGGCACCACATGGGCGGCCAGTTGCGTGTCGCCGCTCCAATGCGTGTAGGCGTGGATCGCGACGGCCTTGATGCCGGGATGTGCGGCGAGGAGCGCTTCGACTTCGTCCGGCTGCACGCGGTGACCGCGGATTTTCACCTGTCTGTCCTTGCGGCCGACGACGTGCAGATCGCCCGCCGCATCGCGACGGCCGATATCGCCGGTCAAATAGAGCGTCGCGCCAGGTCGATCCGGATCGGGGACGAAGCTGCGCGCGGTCAGGTCGGGGCGGCCGAGATAGCCTGACGTGAGGAACGCGCTGCGCACCGCGATCTCGCCGCGTTCGCCGTCGTCGCATGCGTGCGCGTGCTCATCCACCAGCAAGATCTCGACGCCGCTTACTGGGCGTCCGACGGGAAGGCTGCCGGCGTCGAAGGGGACGCTCAGGTCGAGAGGAAAGCTCGCGATGTGCCCCAGCTCCGATGTCCCATAATTGTTCACCAGCACCGCGTCCGGGGCGAAGTGACGCCGCGCGCGCTCGATGTCATCGAGTCCGATCGATTCGCCACTGAGGCTTAGCGTGCGCACGCTCGCGAGCCGTCGCGTCGGGGGGAGCGCGCTGGTCAGGTGGCGGAAAGCCGTCGGGAACGAGGAGTAGATCGTGATGCCCTCGCGATCTAGGAATTCGGCAACCCCGGCAATCGCGCCGCGCCGCAGATCGAACAGGTGCAAGGCCGCGCCGCGGATGAGCGTGCCCCAGATCAGCGTGTGCCAGAACGGATTGAACAGCGTGACGCGGTCGTCGCCGCGCAGGCCGACGGTCTGCGCGAAACTCTCGGCGAGATGCAGCGCGGTGGCTTGTCCATGCGCGATGCCTTTGGGCGCGCCGGTCGATCCCGAGGTGTAGCGGATATAGGCCGGCGAATCGCCAGGCGGTGCGCTGCGCGCGGCGGTCGGACCGGCGAGAGTCGCGAAATCAATGACGGCGATCGCGGCCGCGCTCGGCGCCGCGGTCTGCAGCCCTCGCGCAAGCGCCGGGCTGGCAAGCACAGCGGCGCATGCAGCGTGCACCAGCAGATCGTTGATGTGCGCGGGCGCAAGCGTTGGATCGATCGGCACATAGGCGCAGCCGGCCTTCAGGATCGCGATGGCCGCCGCGATGCGGCCCGGCCCCGGCTCGAAGATCAAGCCGATGGGCGCGCCCGCGCGTGGACGCGTGTCGAGCAGCATGCGGGCAATCCGTCCCGCGGCCTCGTCGAGCGCCGCGTAGGAGAGCACGAGCCCCTCGGCAGCGAGCGCGGGTTGCTCGCCGGCGACGGCCACGTGATGCTCGAAGCGGCCGAGGATGGTGTCGGGTATCGCGTCGCCGCGCGCCATGCCGTCAGTCGCCCGCAGGTCCGGTCGCGACCGCCGCGAGCATGGCGTCGATCATGTCGAGCTTGGGAACGGATGGCTTGGCATGCGCCTTGCGGCTATGCGTGAGTTTCAGCGCCAGCGCCGCCTCGGCGAGCTTGTAGCTCAGCGGTCCGGGGTTGATCACCGGCACGGGCAGGCGCGCGCGCAGATAGTCATGGGCCTGATGCATGGTCGTCGAGCCGAGGAGGATGACGTCGGCGCCATCCTCGTCGATGCAACGTTGCGCGGCGGTTAAGAGCAGCGGAAAGACCTCATCCTCCTTGCCCGCCAGCAGCGATTGATTGCTCGGCTCGACCCCGATGCTGCGGATCGACGCGCAGCGCCAGGTCAGACCGAGTTCGAGGATCGATTTCTTGTAGAGGTGCCGCCAGCGGTCCCACATGATGAGGATCGAGAAGCGCTCGCCCAGCATCATCGCGGTCAGCATCGAGGCGCGGCCCGGACCGATCACGGGAATGTCGAGAACGGAGCGCAGCGCGGCGAGTCCGGAATCGCTCATCGTGTCGATGCACACCGCGTCGTAGCCTTCCTCCTGCGCACGCTTGCCGGCATCCAGGATCGAGATGTCGGCAAGCACCGAGTCATGGTCGCTGGTGTAGTTCGCCGGCCCGGCGCGGACCGGACGAAAATGGAAGGCGATGTCCGGCCCGAGCTCGACCGCGTCGAGCTGCGCTTCACGCTGCTTGCGATTCGCCTCGCTCATCGGAAACGGCACGATGACCAGAACTCTCTTCATCTCGATACTCCCAGCTTCTGCCGCGACACTCTTGTCGCTGCGCGCCGGCTTGGGCAAGGTCCCTGGCCATGACCAGGCCCCGCACGCTCTTCGACAAGATCTGGGATCGTCACGTGATCCTCACCCGCGGCGAGCAATGTCTGCTCTATGTCGATCGGCACATCGTCCACGATGGATCGTTCCACGCTTTCAACGGACTGCGCGCGCGTGGCCTCACGGTGCGCCGGCCGCAGCAGAATTTCGGCACGCCCGATCACTACGTGCCGACCCATGCCCGCATCGCGTCAGCGGCGGCGACGCCCGAGATCCGGCAGATGATCGAGACGCTCGACGCGAACCTGACCTCGCACGGCATCGAGATGTTCGCGCTCGACGATCTGCGCCAGGGCATCGTGCATGTCGTCGGCCCGGAGCAAGGCATCACGCTGCCGGGCATCGTCCTGGTCTGCGGTGACAGTCATACGTCGACCCATGGCGCGCTCGGCGCCTTTGCCTTCGGCATCGGCCAGTCCGAGAACATGCATGTGCTGGCGACGCAGACGCTGTGGCAGACCAAGCCGCTGAAGATGCGCGTGAGCGTCGATGGTGCGCTCGGGCGCGGCGTCACCGCGAAGGACGTCGTGCTCGCGATCGTTGCGAAGCTCGGCGCCGGCGGGGCGGTCGGTCACGTGATCGAGTACGCGGGCAGCGTCTTGCGTGCCCTATCGATCGAGGGACGGCTCACGGTGTGCAACATGTCGATCGAGGCGGGCGCGCGCGCGGGGCTGGTCGCACCCGATGAGACGACGTTCGCGTATCTCCAGGGCCGCCCGCGCG